>JAHFVB010000085.1 GCA_023264755.1 Mycobacterium sp.
CACGCTCAGCCGCTGCAAGCCCACCGCGACCTGAACGGCGCGCACGGTGTCGGCGAAGTTGGTGGCGTCCAGGCCGACCTGCACGTGCGGCATCAACGCCTGCGGCAACGAACCGAACCCCGGGGGGATCGGCGGCTGTGCGGGGGTGCTTTCGACGACGGTGTTGCCTGCGATCCGCAGGGTGATGGGCCTGAATTCGCCACAGCGTCCGGTGTTCCCACTGGTGTTGACCGCCACCACCAGGCTGGTGTAGCGGCGCGCCAGTCGGTCGGGAACGTCGATCCAGCGGTCGATGGCACCGTTGCCCTCGGTCGACCAGGTGTCGATGACCTCGCCTCCGACCGACGCGGTGAGCTGGGCGCCGAAGGCGGCGGGGACGGGCGTGTAGGACCCCATCAGGTGGACCCGGAAGCCCTGGGTCGGGTGGCCGAACCTGGTCTGGTCCAAGGCAATGCCCACTTGCGGGGCGATGCCGGTGGCGGTCGGGGCGGGCTGATTCAGCTGGGCCAGCGTCGTGGAGTCACCCGGCAGCCAGGTGGTCGGATGCAGTTCGCCGGCAACCACTTTGGGGCTGACGGCCATGCTCAACGAACTGTCCGTCAGCAGCCGGGCCTGGTTGGTCAGCTGGTTCGGCGGCCCCGATATCACCAGGCTGGGAACGCCGGTGGTTTCGGTCAGTGCCAGGCCGGGGTCTGGACCCTCCTTGACGACGAGCTGGCGTTCCATGGGCAGCGACGGTTCGCTGAGCGTGTTCGCGCCGTCGGGCAGGGCGACCACGCTCACCTGGGGGGCCTGACTGCGGTAGCGCGCGACCAGGGCGGTGGCCAGCTGCACGGCGGCGTCGGATTCGGCCTCCGTCGGCTTGGAGGGCACGGCGATGGTCAGCTTGTGCAGGACGGGTGGCAGGAATTCGGCGACCGTCGTCGGGGCGACCTCGGCTCCGGTGTAGCTGACCGACAGCCGGTCGAGCTGGACCGGGTTCAGTTGGTCGAGACAGAAATCCGCTCCGGGAAGGGCCGTCAGGGTCAGCGTGACCGTCAGCGCCTTGTCGACGACCTGAGCTCCGTCGAGGGGAATCACGACCGGGGCTGCGTCCGCCAACGGCAGCCCGACCTTGCTGATGATCCGATCGTCTTGGGTCACGGTGAGCAGCCCGTACCGCATGGCGAAGGGAAGCTCGACGGTGGCAGTCAGGGTCGCCGGTACCAACCCGGTGGGGACGGGCACCGACACGGTGGCCGAACTGGTGTCGCCGTAGAAGGAGAGACTCGCGTCCGAACCGAGGTCCGCCAACGACAACGTCGGAGCCTCGAGCACGGCGCCGCCCGTCGTGGGGTCGGCGGCGGCACAGGGCATCGTCATGGCGAATAGCACGATCAATCCGGCGAGCGCACCGACACGACGTGGCAGTCTCGAACGCATCGCAAGAATCGTGGGCACGTGAGTCTCCTAGCCGTTGTCGCCATTGCTGCCGTTGTCGCCGTTGCTGTCATTGTCGCCATTGCCGAAGCCACAAAACTGCGCTCACGCTAACTTATGAATGCGGCTGAGCGCCGTTGCTGAGTCATTTGCGTGGTAAATCGAGTGTTGGCGCCATTTGCGAATGATCGAGCCGGGGCGCTGCAGCTCTTCCACATTGCGGCCCTGGCCCCTTCGGCCGTGCTCTCGCATTTCCCTGTGGCCCGAATTCTCGACGCCTGCACTGAATTGCCGCCGTACCTTTCGGGGCGGATTGTTTGAGCTCCGCTACCGAATTCTCGTTCTCGGCGTTGTTGCTGCCGGGTTGCTCCGGGCGCTATTTTCCGGACGGGATTTGCCGGGTGCCCCGCCCCGGCGTACGTCGGGGCGGGCGAGTCCGATCGCGAGAGGCGTGCACACGGGTGGGTTAGCCTGACGGGCAGCGGAGATTCCGGACTGACCGAGGAGCGTGCGTGACCCAGCCCCCGACCCGGATCAGCAGACTCAGCGAGCTTCAGGACGAATCGCGTTCCGGCCTGGATGCATTGCTCGACAGCACGCCGCTGGCCACCATCGCGCTGATGCGAGACGGGCATCCGGTCGTCTTTCCGACCGGGTTCGCCCGCGTGGGCGACGAATTGGTGATCCACGGGTCGACGGGTTCGCCGTGGTTGCGCGCCTTGGCCGCCGGTGCGTCGGCGGCCGTTTCGGTCACTGCCCTGGACGGGCTCATCGTCGCTCGCAGCGCCTTCGAGTCGTCGTTCCGATACCGCAGCGCAACGCTTTTCGGTGTCTTCGAGCCGGTGCCCGACACCGAGCGGATTTGTTACCTGGACGCGTTGACCGAAGGTTTTCTGCCCGGCCGGGTCGGCGAAGTGCGGGCCAGCACCCGCAAGGAGCTCGCCGCGACGATCGTGCTGCGGATGCCGATCGGCCCGCAGAACTGGTCGCTGAAGGTCAGTGCGGGCTGGTCCGACGACCCCGACGAGGACGTCGCGTCCGGGGTGTGGGCCGGGGTCGTGCCGATGTCGGTCGGTTACGGTGCGCCGTTGCCGGCGCCCGATTGTGACCCGGCGATACCGGTGCCCCCGTCGGTTCGCGCGCTGTCGGGGCTCGGCGCCGACGCGCCGCCGTCAGTCCAGTAGTCGGGTGCGGCGGTAGAGGTCGACGCGCCGATCGCCGTGAACGTCGTTGTACTCGTTGAACTTCTTGACCCGCGACGCCGCCAAGTCGACGTCGGCGGTGATGTTGCCGGCCACGCCGAAGTCGGCGATGGCCAGCGGGTAGCCGTCGGCATCGGTGATCACGCTGCCGCCGATCCAGTCCACCCCCCGCTCGACGCCGGTGCGGTCGCACACCGCGATCGGCATCCGGTTCATCCCGGCACCGGCCAGCACTCGCACCAACTCGGTGGGCCGCTCGCCCTGCGGCCGTGGCAACAGTGGCCAGTTCACCGGCACGCACAACAGGTCGGCACCCTCCAACGCCACCGCGCGGACCCATTCGGGGAATTCGACGTCGTAGCAAATCATTACGCCGATGCGGCCGTGTTCGGTGTCCACCACCAGCGGCAGCTCGTCGGCCTGGTCGAAGACGGCGTTCTCGGTATCCCACAGATGCGCCTTGCGGTAGACCCCACGTAGGCCGGTCGGGTCTACCACGGCGGCACTGTTGTAGACCTTGTCTCCCGCGGCTTCGGGGAAGCCGGCGACGATGGTCAGTCCGAACACGTCGGCGAGATTCGTCCATTCGGCGATGGCGGCGCCGTCGCGGGGCTCGGCCAGCGACACCAATTCGGACCGGTTGGCGAAGACGTAACCCGAGGAGGCGAGCTCGGGCAGCACGACGATCTGGGCGCCGTCGCGGGCGGCCTGTTCGATCGCCATCCGGGCGGCGACGCGGTTACCGGAGGTGTCGGCGATGCGTAGCGGAATCTGACAGCACGTCACGCGGGTGGTCATGTCTTGATGGTGAACCATCCGTGGGGGCGAAGCACGGCGACTCGGTAAACCGTCCAGCTCCCAGGTGGTTGGCAACGCGGTGGCACAATTCGCAGCATGAGGATGTCGGCCAAGGCGGAGTATGCCGTCCGGGCGATGATCCAGCTGGCCACCGTGGGGGAGAACGTGCTGGTCAAGACCGACGACCTGGCCAAGGCCCAGGGCATTCCGGCGCAATTCCTGGTCGACATCCTGTCCGACCTGCGCGGCGATCGGTTGGTGCGCAGCCACCGCGGGCGCGACGGTGGTTACGAACTGGCCAAGCCGGCCGCCGAGATCAGCATCGCCGACGTGCTGCGCTGCATCGACGGGCCGTTGGCCAGCGTGCGCGACATCGGACTCGGCGACCTACCGTATTCGGGCCCGACCGCCGCGTTGACCGACGTGTGGCGGGCGCTCCGGGCCAGCATGCGTGCGGTGCTGGAGGAGACCAGCGTCGCCGACGTCGCAAGCGGGTCGTTGCCCCGCCACGTCTCCGACTTGGCCGGCAACTACCTCACCGAGGAACACCGGCGTGGGCACGGCTGATGAAGAAGTTCTCCGTCTTCCCCACGCTCGGTCCTGAACCACAGGACTGCTGGCAATTCGCAAAGGCGGTGCGGTAAGTGACTGGGTTTCAGCTCTCCGACCTGACGGCTCCGGTGATCGTCGCCCCGATGGCCGGTGGCCCGTCGACTCCGGAACTGGCCGCCGCCGCGTCGAATGCGGGCGCGCTGGGTTTCCTTGCGGCCGGCTATCTCACCGCGGAGGTGCTCGGCGATCGCCTCACGGCCGCGCGGAGGTTGACCACCGGGCCGCTCGGCGTCAACCTCTTCGTCCCCGGGCCCAGCGCCGCGCTTCCCGGCGCGGTCGAGGGCTACGCGAAGTCGCTTGCCGACGAGGCCGAGCGTTACGACGTGCAGCTGGGTGAGCCACGGTTCGACGACGACGCGTGGGCCGCGAAACTCGAAGTGGTCCTGGACTTGCGGCCAGACGTGGTGTCGTTCACCTTCGGTCTGCCGTCCTCCGAGGAATGCGCCCGCCTGCGCGGTGAGGGGATCTACCCGATCGCGACGGTGACGACGTTGAGGGAAGCCGAGCAGGCCGTCGCGTGCGGGGTCCGCGCGCTGGTCGCGCAGGGTCCTTCGGCGGGCGGGCATCGCGGCACGTTCGACCCAGTTGCCGAGCCCGCTACCCAGCCGCTCGACCAGCTGCTGCACGCGGTGAGCGTGGGCACCCACCTGCCGGTGATCGCCGCGGGCGGCCTGATGACCGCCGCGGACGTCGCCGACGTACTGGCCTCCGGCGCGGTGGCTGCGCAGCTCGGGACGGCGTTCCTGCTCGCCGACGAGGCGGGCAGCAGTCCGGTCCACCGGGCCGCGCTGACGGGCGGACAGTTCACCGAAACCGCGGTCACCAAGGCCTTTTCGGGCCGCTACGCGCGCGGCCTGCGCAACCGGTTCATCGACGATCACGACGCGTCCGCCCCGTTCGGCTATCCCGAGGTGCACTATCTGACGAGCCCGCTGCGGGCGGCGTCGGTGCGGGCGGGGGATCCGCAGGCCACCAACATCTGGGCGGGCACCGGCTTCCAGCAGGCCAGGTCCGGATCGGTCGCGGAGCTCATCGCCGCCTTGACCTAGTTGTATTGACCTAGGTGTATCGACCTAGGTGTACTGACCTGGGTCAGTTGCCCAGCGTTCTGATGGTGGCATTGCCGTCCCGCACGCTGACCGTCACCTGTCCGACGGCGCGCGCCGGGTCGCTGGTCTGCGGCACGCGGACCTGGGTCGAGCCGCCGTAGGTACGGACCAGGTACGGCCCCACCCTGGGCAGCGCGAGCGAGACGTCGCCGTCCACGCTGACGATCTCGGTGTTGCGGGGTGCCGCCTCGGCGAACTCGACGGTGACGTCGCCGTCGCCGGATCGCACGACGAACGACTCGGAGACCGCGACGGGGTGCTGGGTGACCACCCGGCCGTCCCTGGTGTTGACGTCGACGCGACGGGCGTTGCCTCCCAACACGATTGCGCCGTCGGTGTTGTGTACCGTCAGTTGGTCGAGGTCGGCCTGTGCGATCAGCACGCCGTCGTCCTGCTGGACGGTCACCGCCATCCGTCGCGCCAGGTCGGGCGGCAGGGTCACGGTGAGTTCACCGGCGCGCACCCACGACAGGAACGAGGACTCCCGTTCGCTGACGGTCACCCGCGTGCCGTCCGCGTCCCCGGTGACCAGCAGCCCGTCCGCCGTAGACCGGGTGGACTTGACCTGACGCATCGAGACCGTCGGCTCGCGGGCGTCGCGATCGGTGACGATCCGCACCGCGGACGCGACGTCGCCGGTGTCGATGGTGAGCGTCCGCAGGTCGGCGGGCAGCTTCGTGGTGTCGGCGACGACGCGCACGGCACCGGTGGCCCACCCCGCGAGCGCCAGCGCTGCCACGGTGCCCGCCACGACCACGGCGGCCACCGTCACCAGCGCGATCCGAACCGCCGTGCGTCCACCGGGGGTCAGGGGCGGCGGCGCTGGCTCGGTGGGCGGTGCGGGCGGTGGGGGAGCGACGATGGTCATGGTGGAAGTCCTTTCGGCGGTTCAGGATTCGAGATAGCGCAGCACGGCGAGCACGCGACGGTTCTCGCTTTCGTCGGGAGCCAAGCCGAGCTTGGTGAAGATCGAGGCAATGTGCTTCTCGGCGGAGCCCACCGAGACGTGCAGCGCGTTGGCGATGGCGGAGTTGGCCTTGCCCTCGGCCATCAACTGCAGCACCTCCCGCTCGCGGGGCGTGAGTTCGTCGAGCACGGAGCGTCGCCGCGACCTGATGAGAATCTGCGCCACCACTTCGGGGTCGAGTACGGTGCCGCCGCCCCCGACGACGGCGACGGCGTCGAGGAAAGCGGGTACGTCGGCCACCCGGTCCTTGAGTAGGTAGCCGAAACCCCTTGTATCGGAGGCGATCAGGTTGGCCGCGTAGCGTTCCTCGACGTAGTGGGACAGCACCAGCACCGGCGACTCGGGGTTCTGGCTGCGCAGCAGGGCCGCCGCGCGGATGCCTTCGTCGGTGAAGGTCGGAGGCATGCGCACGTCCAGGATGGCGAGGTCGGGCCGGAGTTCGTTGACCAGCCGCAGCAGGTCGGTCGCATCGGACACTCCGGCGACCACTTGGTGGCCCGCGTCGATCAGGATGCGTTCCAGCCCTGCGCGTAGCAGCGCGGAGTCCTCGGCGATCACGATGCGCATGGCAGTACCGCCGTCACGATGGTGGGGCCGGTGACCGGACTCGACACCGTGAAGGTGCCGCGCGCCGCCCGCACCCGTTCCTCCAGACCGCGCAGCCCCGTCACGTCGGGAGCGGAGGTCACCGCGGCCCCGCCGACACCGTCGTCGAACACCGAGACGTGCAGGGTCGCCGATGGCTCGTCGTACCGAACGGTGACGACGGCCTGGCTGGCCCGGGCATGCTTGGCGACGTTGGTCAGAGCCTCCGCGACGACGAAGTAGGCGACGGACTCGACTTCCTCGGGCAGGCGCTGGGGCAGATGAACGTCGAGTGTCGTTGGTATGCCCGAATTTTCGGTGCGTTGCACGACCGAGGACAGGGCCGCGTCCAGCCCGCGGTCGGCCAGGATGGTCGGGGCGATGCCGCGTACCACGTTGCGCAGTTCGAGCAGCGCGCTCTTGGCGTCGTCGTGTGCCTCGGCGATGAGCTTCTTGGCCTCGGGCAGGTCGCTGTCCAGCTTGGTCTGGGCGAGTCCGATCGTCATGGCCAAGGACACCAGGCGGGGTTGGACGCTGTCGTGAAGGTCGCGCTCGATGCGATGACGCTCGGTCTGGGCCGACGACACCGCCCCCAGCCGCGCGTCGGCCAGTGCGTTCACCTGGTGCTGCAGCGCTGCGGTCGGAGACGGTGGCAGTAGCCAACGGTCGATCCGGGCGTCGATGACGGGCGCGAACGCGATGATGGCGATGGCGGCGGCCAACGCGACGACGGCCAGTAGCCAGGCCAACCAGGGTGGCAGGAACGACAGTCCGGCTTCGGCGTCGCTGTGGTCGATCGCGGTGGCGGCGGTGGGCCCGAGGAACGCGAACACCAACAGGGTCAGGGCGACCCCCGCGGCCAGTAGGTCGTAGCTCATCCGGAGGTAGTGGTGGGCGGCGCCCTTCCAGAACCGGGCGCTGGTGACGTCGAGCCAGAGTTGATGCGCCCACCGCTGGAAGCCGTGGTAGTGAGACCTCGTGCGCGGAGGGACCGGGATGCCCATGCCGAACACGGCCTCGCTGCGCACCCGCTCGACCCACTCGGCGCCCCGCATCACGTACACGAAGGCGACCCCGGCGAGCAGGAACCCGATGACCGACGGGATCGAGGACAGTGCGGCGATCACGAGTGCCAGCGGAATCCAGAACCACACCGCGGCGATCGCGGCGCCGGCGAGTAGGGAGGCGCTGGGCACCAGGCCGATTGCGCGTCGACCGCCGGTCACCTCGCGGGGGTCGGCACGGGCGGTGGGAGGAGCGGGCGCCGGGACATCGGGGGTGACTGCAACCATGCATCTCAACCTAGGGACTCCCGATCGTGCGCGACACGACGTTTCCCCGCGAATCGATGGGGGGATAACCCCCGGGTCCCGACGGGCGATGAGTTTTCTGTGTCCGGATGGTCTGCCCGATGTCGACCCCCACACCAGATAGGAGCTCGCCATGAGCATCGTCAACCCGCCCACCGATGCGCCCGCCAAGCGCTCGGTTGGCCGAATCATCGGCATCGTGATCAGCGTGCTGATCGGCGCGTTTCTGGTCTTCGACGCGGTGGGCAAGTTCATGATGCCCGCGGCGGTCAGGGAAGGCACTGCGGCTCTTGGGTTCCCGTTGAGTCAAGCTCCGATCATGGGCGCGGTGCTGAGCGTCTGCCTGGTCGTCTACGCGATCCCACGCACCGCGGTGCTCGGCGCTCTTGGCCTCACCGCCTACCTCGGAGGGGCGGTGACTGCCAACATGCGCATCGAGGCGCCACTGGTCAGCGCGACGCTGTTCGCGGTCTACTTCGGCGTGCTGATGTGGGTGGGGCTGGTGTTGCGGCGCCCGGAGTTGCTCAAGGTCGCCGGCCTCCGGCGCTGAGCTACGTGGGCGCGATCAGTTCCAGGGCGATGTTGTCCGGGTCGCGGAACTCCAGGATGAAGCCGTGACCGATCTCCTTGATGGGCTGGTGTTCGACGCCCAACTCGTCGAGCAGGGCTGCGGCGGCCTCCAATTCGGAGCGCGACGCCACACGCAGGCATAGGTGGTCCAGTCCGACGCGGTCCTCGTCGAATCGGTCGTTCGCCACCGGCCGCAGCCCGATCAGCAGGTCGCCCAGGTTGTACAGCACGCCACCGAACAGGAAGCTCAACCGTTCCCGCGTGGCC
This sequence comes from Mycobacterium sp., assembly GCA_023264755.1. GTDB lineage: Bacteria > Actinomycetota > Actinomycetes > Mycobacteriales > Mycobacteriaceae > Mycobacterium. The sequence goes on from JAHFVB010000085.1 coordinate 8,840, forward strand.
TCGTCGGCATCGGCGGGTAACTCGAGCGCGACGGGCCAGCCGAAGACCGACTCGTAGAAGCGGCGAGACCGGTCGATGTCGGTGACCGTAAGCCGGATGTGTGCGACGGAGTTCGCGCTGATCGCCATGCCTGCCATGTTGCCAGGGTGCTAGCTCGCTGGCGGTGGCGACTGCCCGGACCTTCGAACCAGGACGGCGCGCCGGTACGGCGTGCCAGAATCCCCGGATGCGAATCGGGATGACGATGCCGGTGATGGAACCCGACCTCGACGCGGCGGTGCTGAAGTCGTGGGCCCAGGCCATCGACGAGGGTCCGTTCTCGGCGTTGTGTTGGGGCGAGCGGATCGCGTTCGACAATCCCGATTCGTTGACCCTGCTCGGGGCGCTCGCGGCGTGGACCGACCGGGTGCAGCTGGTGACGACGGTGATCGTGCCGCAGCTGCACGACCCGGTGATGCTGGCCAAGGCGCTGGCCACCGGCGACATGATCAGTGGCGGTCGGCTGACCGTCGGCATCGGCGTCGGCGGCAGGCACGAGGACTACGACGCCGTCGGTGCCGACCGGGCCACGCAGACGATGCGGAGCATGGCCGACCGCGTCGCGATCATGAAGCGGGTGTGGGCCGGTGAGCAGGTCACCGAATCGGTGTTGCCCGTCGGCCCGACGCCGGTGCAGTCGGGCGGGCCCCGGTTGCTCGTCGGCACCGTCGGGCCGAAGACGGTGCGCAGCGCGGCCGGTTGGGCCGAAGGACTCTCGGGCACGACGCTGGACCTCGACGTCGCCAAGGAGAGCGCCCTGTTCGACGTCGCGAGGGCGGCGTGGGCGGAGGCGGGCAAGCCGAAACCGCATCTGGCGACGTCGTTCTGGTTCGCGATGGGTGACGGCGAGCCGGCCCGCGCCCAGGTGCATCGCCACCTGCGGCGGTACATGAACTGGATTCCCGCCGAATTCGTCGACGCGATGGCGCCGAGCACGGGTTGGGCCGGCGACGAAGCCGAATTGGTCGACGTACTAAGGAAGTTCGAGGCCATCGGGGCCGACGAGGTGCACTTGATCCCGACGAGCTCGGACGTCGACCAGCTGCGGCGCGTCGCCGGCGTGGCAAGGGAATTCGGCGCAACCCCCTCCTGAGCACAATGCGCACAAGGCGGTTTTCGACCGTTGCGCGGGTTGTGAGCACAAGCGCGACTTCGTAGCCGCGGCTTCGTAACTTCGCAGGTAGACCCCATCGGGGCACTACGAAGGACGGAGTCCGAAATGTTTGTATCGTTGCCGGCCATGCAATTTCGCGGAGGAACGTCGAAGGGTATCTACCTCCTGCGCGACGACCTGAGCGCCTACGCCGATTCGCTGGACGGCGTGCTGTCGGCGCTCATGGGGGGCGCCCCGCGCCAGCTCGACGGCCTGGGCGGTGATGCCACCACGACGAGCAAGGTGGCCATCGTCGGACCGTCGGACGACGACGACGTCGACGTGGATTATCTGTTCGCCCAGGTCGACCCGAAGTCGGGCGCCGTCGACTGGACGCCCACCTGTGGCAACATCCTGGCCGGCGTCGGACCGTTCGCGATCGAACGCGGCCTGGTTCCCGTCACCGGTGAGCAGACCGACGTGCGAATCCGCCTGGTCAACACCGGCGCCCGCGTCGTGGCCAGTGTCCGGACTGTGGACGGGGCCGTCGAGTACGGCGGCGCTCAGCGCATCGCAGGGGTCAGCGGTAGCGCCGCCCCGGTCCAACTGACCTTCACCGATTTCGCCGGAGGTACCACCGGTGCGCTGTTTCCCACCGGAAACCGGGTCGACCACATCGACGGTGTCGAAGTCAGCTGCGTCGACGCTGGCGTCTGCGCAATCGTCATCCGCGCGGCCGAGTTGGGGATCACGGGTGCAGAAACCCCTACCGAACTCAACGCCGACGCGGCCCTGTTCGGCCGGGTCGAGCGCATTCGTCGCAAGGCCGGCGAGCTCATGGGGCTGGGCGACGTGAGCGGACGGGTGGTCCCCAAGGTGATGCTGATCTCGGAGCCCACGGACCCTACCGTCGCCGACATCCGTTCGCGGTACTTGGTTCCGACGTCGTGCCACCCCGCTCACGCGGTGACGGGCGCCATCAACCTGGCCACCACGGTCTCGATCCCGGGTACCGTGGCCGACGAATATCGTTCTGCTGCAGTCGATGACGTCATTGGCATCGAGCATCCGGGCGGGGTGCTCAACATGGCCGTCACCCTCGACGGGGCCGTACCCGTCGGTGCCGCCATCACCTCGACGGCACGAAAGCTGTTCGACGGCAACGCCTTCGTCGAGCTCGTAGCCGGCTGAGCACAATGCGCACAACGGGATCTTCGAGCGTTGCGCGGGTTGCGCGCACAACCGCGACGTCGCCTCGTCCGCTCGATAACGTCGAATCAGACCCCAACCAGGGGTTACCCAAGAACTGCTGGAGACCGGTGAGAATCATGAAGAGTCAACTGCGTTGGATGGCCGCAGCGGCCACCATTGGCGCGCTCGGGATCGCCTTCACCATGGCCGCCTTGCCCGCGGGCTGGCTGATCGCCGGCATGCTCGGCGCCGCCGTGGTGGCACTGATGTCCCGAAGCGAACTCAATCCACCCGCCAAGGCCATGTCGGCCGCCCAGGGGGTCATCGGCGTCGTCGCAGTCGAGCCGCTGACCAAGCTGACTGGTTCGGATCTCGTCCACTTCGCCGGCTGCGCGGCGTTCTCGGTCAGCGTCACGCTGGCCCTGAGCCTCGTCTTCGGGTTGGTACTGGCGCGGCTGGCAAGGGGCCTGGGCGCGGCGACGGCGAACCTGTCGCTGATCGCCGGTGGCGCCAGCACGATCTCCAGCATGGCCCGCGAGCTCGGCGCCGACGAGCGCTACGTTGCGCTGTCGCAGTACCTGCGCCTGACGATCGTCGTGCTGACCATGCCGATGGTGCTCGGCGCATTGGGAACCAAGGACACGGCCCCGGGTTTGGTGGCCGCGCACGACCACTGGAGCGTCGTCGGGCTGGTTGCGATGGTGGGGTTGATCGTGGTGGCTGCGCGGATCGCCCAGCGGCTCGGGCTGCCCGCTCCGTTCCTGTTGGGTCCGCTGGTGGCGACCGCGGTGCTGGCGATCCTGGACCCGACTCTGGCCAGTCTGGTCAGC
>JAHFVB010000086.1 GCA_023264755.1 Mycobacterium sp.
GGAATCGTAGATGGGATATTGGTGCTTGGTTCCCTCGAAGAGCGCCAGTCCGGGGATCACGTAGGCGTAGTAGAAGATGCCGAGCCGCGCCCCGATGATGGAATTGAACAGCAACGCCCAGCAGAATCCGACGATGAGACCGACGGTCAACAGAGTGACCGGTCGGCGCCACTGGAAGCGGGAGACCGCCCATCGGCCGAGCGCGGCGCCGATCACGGCAGGCAGCACGAAGTACGAGACGTAGCCGACGGGGACCGAAGAGGGCAACCCACCCCAGGTCATGTTCAACGGCCACCACGACGGCATACGAGGGATGGCGGGTGGGAACTGCGCGTACATGGCCCAGTCGTACGGTGCCTCGATCCACGAGAACGAGATCGCCGAAATGCACAGCAGTAGTAGTGGATGCAGCCGATGCCGTCGGATACTCAGATACAGCGCAATTGCGGTGAGCGTTATCCCGCCGCCCCAGCCGAAGATCACATTGGCCGTCTGGAACGTCGTCAGTTCGGTGTTCACTGCTTGGGTTCTCGGCTCGAGTCGTCCCGCGCTTCGGGGTCGAAATAGCCTACCAGGCCGTAGGTCAAGACGATCAGTCCGAACAGCGTTCCGAGCATTATGAGTTGGCCCACGACCGGGTACCTCCGCGCTGGTGACGAGTGGCTTCTGACGAGTATCGAGAGCGGGCATGGGGACTCACCCCGAGGCGGACGCGTCCTTCGGGGCAATACCTAATATTTGATCCGAAACCTAACAGGATCACGGGGGCGGGTCAAGGATGAGCGGCGCGACGCGCCTTGTTCGCCAATAGCTGAACAAATGTTAGGTTGATCGTGTGGTCATGACCGCTGCGACGGCCGCATGTTGACATTTCGGTTCGACATGCGCGCCCCGGACTGGGCGGGGCACCCGAGCAGCAGGTGTGGTCAACGGCCGCGAGGCGATCGTCATCGAGCACGTCATCAGGATGGCTCGCGACGTCGCACCGGATTGGCCCAGGTCGGATTTCGACGCTACCTACCGAGTGGATGTCGAGGGCGACCCCGACATTCATTGCTCGATGACGATGGGAGCGGCGCAGGGCCACGGTGCCGGTCATGCGGCCATGGCGGCGACCGCGATGCGCGTCGTCAATGCCATCCCCTTCGTGATCGACGCGCCGGCGGGTCTGCTTAGCTCGCTGGACATTCCAACGACGCTGCCGCGGTATGCATTCGACTGACCGAAAGACATCGACCGAAGGAGTATGACGTGACCGAGCCAACCGTCACCGACGTGTACTACGACCCGTTCGACTTCTCCATCGATGACGATCCCTATCCGATCTGGAAGCGGCTGCGGGACGAAGCCCCGCTGTACTACAACGACAAGCACGAGTTCTACGCCCTCAGCCGCTTCGAGGACGTTGCACGTGAGTTGCCGAACTTTCGGACCTACCGATCGGGTCGAGGGACGACCATGGACATCATCAAGAGCGGTCTGGAGGTTCCTCCTGGCGTCATCCTCTTCGAAGACCCGCCGCTCCACGACGTACACCGGCGACTGCTGTCAAAGGTCTTCACGCCACGCCGAATGGAGGCCATCGAGCCGCTGACGCGTCAGTTCTGCGCGCGTGCCCTCGATCCGCACGTCGGGTCGGGCGGTTTCGACTTCATCGCCGACCTCGGAGCTCAGGTGCCGATGCGGACCATCGGATATCTGCTCGGCATTCCCGAGCAGGGCCAGGAACTGATCCGCGACAGCACCGGCAATTCGATATCGCTGAAGGAGGATTCGTCGTATGCGGTGGCGGCGGACGCTTTCGAGCAGGCCTACCAGTTGTTCGCGGACTACATCGACTGGCGGGCCGACCACCCCTCCGACGACCTCATGACCCAGCTGCTCAACGCCGAGGTCGAGGAAGACGGCGTACTTCGACGACTGACGCGCATGGAGGTGCTGACCTATACGAGCATGGTCGCGGGCGCCGGAAACGAAACCACGACTCGGCTCATCGGATTCGCCGGTCAGTTGCTTGCCGACCATCCCGAGCAGCGTCGCGAGTTGGTCGCCGACAACACTCTCATCGCGGGGGCAATCGAAGAGGTACTGCGATTCGAAGCACCCTCGCCGGTACAGGCGCGCTATGTCGCTCACGACACCGAGTGTCGTGGTGAGTGGATCGAGGAGGGCTCGATCATGCTGCTACTCAACGGATCGGCCAACAGAGACGAGAGTCGATTCCCCGACGCCGACCGCTTCGACATCCACCGCGTCGGTGGACATCTCAGCTTCGGGCAGGGTCTTCACTTCTGCCTGGGCTCTGCGCTCGCTCGAATGCAGGCCCGGGTCGCCTTGGAAGAGGTAGTGAAGCGTTGGCCGCGCTGGGAGGTCGACTATTCGAACGCGGCCAAGGCCCACACGGCGAGCGTGCGAGGTTGGGCGACGCTGCCCGTGACGACGGGCTAACTCCAGCGAACCCGTGTCGGACCGCGATCAACTGTTGTAGTGTTACGGAACAAATGTTGGGTCGCCCGCATTGTTCGGACGACGCTCCGGGAGCGTTTCGAGAAGGAGGGCCGATGGCCGGACGGCTTGCGGGTAGGGTCGCGTTCATCACCGGAGCGGCGCGCGGTCAAGGACGCGCGCACGCCGTGGCGATGGCGCGTGAGGGTGCCGACATCATCGCCGTCGACATCTGTCGGCAGATCGAATCCAATCCCTACCCGTTGTCGACTCCGGAAGACTTGGCCGAGACCGAGCGCGCCGTAAAGGAACTCGGCCGCCGCGTGGTGGCTCGCATTGGCGACGTCCGGGAGCGCAACGAACTGCGTGACGCCGTCGAGGCCGGGCTTGCCGACCTCGGCAAGATTGACATCGTCGTCGCCAACGCGGGCATCCTGCCGATGGCGATGGGTAGGGCGCATGACGCCATGTCCTTCGTCGATGCCAGCGATGTGGACTTGCTCGGGGTGATGAACACCGTGGCCGTCACGATCCCGCACCTGCCCGACGGCTCATCGGTGATCATCACCGGATCCACCGCAGGCATGATTCGCGGTACTACCGACAATCCAAACGCCGGGCCGGGCGGTGCCGGTTACGGTTGGAGCAAGCGAGTATTGATCGAGTACGTCGAAGAGATGTGCTTGCATTTGGCGCCGCGGATGATCCGGGTCAACGCCATCCACCCCACGAACTGCAACACCCAGCTGCTGCAGAACGACGGCATTTACAGCATGTTCCGCCCAGATCTCACGGCCGCGGGAAAGCGGGCCACCCGCGAGGACGCGGAGCCGTTGTTCAACATCTTCCAGGCCATGCCGATTCCGTACGTCGAACCGGCCGACATCGCCAACCTCGGGGTCTTCCTCGCAAGCGACGAGAGCCGATACATCACCGGTCAGCAGATCCGCGTAGACGCGGGATCGCTCCTCAAGTGGCCCAATGGTCCTGGCTGACAGCTGCGCGGCGAGCCCGTCGGACTGCGACTCACTTGCCACTCCGGACTGCGACGCCGCGCAGGACGGTGTCGCGGGAGTGAATGAGAGACTTCCTGATGCCGAGCTCACGCAGGATGTTCTCCGGGATCCACTGCACGCCAATTACGCAGCGCGCCAAGATGTCCCTCGTCGGAGTGTCGACTCTGATCTCGCCTGACTTGAGGCCGTCGGACAACAATGCCTTCATCTGCTTCACCCTGGTGCTGTACGACCAGCCAGGTTCGTCGATATCGGGCGGCGTCTGCCGCAGCCAGGCGAGTTGAATTCGGAATTCATCCGGGAAGCGGTGCAGTGCATTGATGTTGAGCCAACTGAGCGCGTCCAGCTTCTCGACCAGCGTGGATTCGGACCGCAGGATATCGGTCCACGCGTCGCCGACCTTGTGTCCGAACGACAGCATGATCGACATCAGTAGCTCGTCCTTCGAGCCGATGACGCGGTACACCGTTCCGGTCCCGATTCCGGCGGCCGAAGCGATGTCGCGGATGGTGGTCATCTCGTAGCCACGACGTCCGAACTCCCGGCGCGCGATGGCGCGCACGTGGGCAGCCTTCTCGTCACCATCGTCTTCGTCGTCGCCCCAGGTCTCGATGACGGCATTGGCGGCGGCCAAGGCCTTGGAACGGTCCAGACTCGCGTCGGTCGGGGCACGCTTGGCGAGGCCGTCGAGATGGATGCGGCATAGCACCGTGGCGACCTTGTCGGTGGAAGACTTGTGTCGGATTACGTCGAGCCCAACGTGCAGCATGCTCTGACACATACGATCGGCGAGCGTCGGAAGGTCGAGGTCCGGTCGGATGTACCCGCTCCACCGCCCGGCGCGGAGCAACTGCAGCATCGCGGCCTGGATGGCGGCGGGGCGGCGCCGCGTCAGTTCCATCAGTTCGGGATCGTTGCTAGGGCCCTCGAAGAAGGACATCTGTAGGGCTGCGCGGTGCTCGACCGCGCAGCGTGCGATGGCGCAACCGAACTCGATGAGCTGCTCTGACACGGGACGCTGATCGGGTTCATCGAGGCGGGCCAAGGCGTCTTCGCCGACGCGATCCAAAGCCGCGTGATAGCGCCTGATCAACTCGACGAGGATGGCTTCCTTCGAATCGAAGTGGTGATAGAGGCTGCCCGCGAGGATTCCCGCGGCGTCGGCGATCTGCTGCAGCGAAGTACGCAGGCCGGAGGCCGCGATCACCGAGTTCGCGGTCTCCAGGAGCTCGGTGCGCCGGGTCGCATCGTCGTCGGCGCCCGTGCGGAGCCGGACGGCTTTGGGTCGAGTCACGCGCCCGTCTGCTGGCACTCGTGCACCGTCGGCTCTCCTGTCATTCATCGGCCGGACATGACGTGCGGCCGCACGAATACGTGAACGCTCTGAGTGTCAGAGTCTAGCGACCCGGAACGTCAATGGCGTGTAACGCACCAAATGGCTCTTCCACTCGCTGCCCGATCGATGGGGTGCGCTGCCTTGGCCGGTGCGGGGCTGGGACGGCGGGGTTCCGGTGCTGTTGGCGAGCGGGCCCGTGTGCCATCGATTCTGCTGCGAGGCCCCACCGCGACGTGAGCTGCCCAAGGACCGAAAGCGGTCGGGACGATTGACTGCGCCGGCGGCCCAACCGTAGGGTGGAACAGATATTTGGTCATGGAAGCGTTGGTACGAGCACCTCGGGTGGGAGCTAGTCGTGGCGGAGTCGGCTGACGGCCCTCGGACAATTGGGCTGGACATGGTGGCTTCGGCACTCGCGGGCCGCGCGGTGGCGGTAGCGCCGTTGGCTCGCGGTGAGCCGTGCTGGACGGACGGGGAAACGGTGTTCGTGGACTTGGCGGACCATCGGCTCGCACTGGAATCGATTGCGGTACAGGCGTCGCTCATCGCAGCGGGCAGCTTCGACACTGACGTCGTGGGCCAACTATCTCGTCGAAGCCGGCTGGCCGAACGGTATCTCGCCGTCGAGGGGCACCGTGCTCTTGCTTCCAACGCCGCACTGCTGCCCGGGGTCCTGTCGGCTCTGTTCGATCCGGCGCTTGCCGGCCGAAGTGAGTCGCCGGTGACATCGCTGGCCGTGGCCGCCGGGACCGGCACGATCAGCGGTCCGCCTGCGGCATTCGGGGTAATGCGCATCAAGAAGCTGTTGACCGCCAGCGAACGCGCTTCAACGCGGGCCGCACACGCGACCCTGGAGCACGTGCCGCGACGCGACGGCAGTGGTGAACGTTCCGAACTCGATGACGGAGTGGTCGCCGATTCCGATAGCGGGCCCGACCCGTTCACCAGCCCAGTCGGGGGCGGCGGCTTCATCGGCAAGTGGCTCAAGAAGATGTTGGGGTCGACCCGGCAATCCGATGGAAGCGGCGGCGGCCCGCCGGGAGCGGATTCGCCGACACATCGCACCAATTCGGCGAATCGAGGTGCACGCGCGGTGACGTCTCTGGGGCTCGGCTCATCGGAGGCCTGCGGCGAGGTGAAACTCGGCGGCCTGACTTACCCCGAGTGGGACGTCGACAAGACGGCCTACCGCCACGACTGGTGCACGGTGCGCGAGGTCGAGCCTCAGGTGAAGCGGTCCGCGTCCGCGATCATCGATGAGGCGAGTGCCATGCGGCGCCCACTTGCGCGACTTGGGATGGGGCCGTACCGGCGACGTCGTCAGCCGAACGGCGACGACATCGACATCGACGCAGCGGTGGAGGCGCGCGTAGCGGTCATGGCGGGTTCGGTGCCCGACGAGTCGATCTACCTCGACTGCACTCGTCGCCGCAGGGATCTTTCGGTGCTGTTGCTCCTCGACGTGTCGGGATCGGCCTCCGAACCAGGCTCGCTCGGACGCACCGTGCACCAGCAGCAGCTGGCCGCGGCGGCCAAGCTCACCGTCGCGCTGCACGATCTTGGCGACCGAATTGCGCTCTACGGCTATAACTCCCAGGGGCGCCGTGCGGTAAACATCGTGCCCGTCAAGCGGTTCGACGATCAGCTCGATGCCCGGTTCGTCATGCGGCTCAACAGCCTCGAACCCGCTGCGTACTCGCGATTGGGGGCGGCCGTCCGCCATGGCTCCGCCGTGCTGGAGGCCCAGGGCGGTACGTCGCGGCGCCTTCTGGTGGTGCTATCCGACGGCCTGGCCTACGACTACGGTTACGAACGGGGTTACGGTGCGGCCGACGCCCGCCGGGCACTGACCGAGGCACGCAGGCGGGGTACCGGCTGCGTCTGTCTGACGGTCGGGGCCAGCACCGACGCCCAGTCGCTACGGCGGGTATTCGGTAGCACTGCGCACGCGTCGGTGGGCCGGCCCGAACAATTGGTCGGGGTCGTCGGGCCGTTGTTTCGGTCGGCAATCCGCTCGGCCGAGGTGAGGCGGTGGATCTCCTGATGGGGGCGCGATACGTGGCTGACTTTCCGGAGGATCCTCGTTCGATGAACGAACCGCGGGTTGGCTCCGAGCACGGAGCTGTGGCTGGCGCGGCGGACCGCCCCTTCTACCAATCCATCGAAGCCGAAGAGCTCGTCTTCAAGGCGGCCTATGGTCAGGGGCTGGCGGTGGTCTTGAAGGGCCCCACGGGTTGCGGCAAGACTCGGTTCGTCGAGGCCATGGCGTACGACCTGGGTAGGCCGCTGATCACGGTGGCGTGCCACGACGACCTCTCGACCGCCGACTTGGTCGGTAGGTACCTCCTCAAGGGTGGTGAGACGGTCTGGACGGACGGTCCGCTGACGCGAGCAGTGCGCGAAGGTGCGATCTGCTATCTCGACGAGGTGGTGGAAGCGCGACAGGACACCACCGTGGTACTCCACCCGCTGGCCGACCATCGGCGACAACTGCCGATCGAGCGGCTCGGCGTCACCTTGGATGCGGCGCCGGGCTTCGGGCTAGTGGTGTCGTACAACCCCGGCTATCAGAGCGTCCTGAAGGACCTGAAGGACTCGACGCGGCAGCGGATGGTCGCCATCGAGTTCGGATTCCCGACCTCCGAGATCGAGGAGGGCATCGTCAGTCACGAAGCCGGCATCGATCGGGCCGTCGCTGTCGACTTGGTGCGTTTCGGCCAGGCCATTCGGCGTCTAGAGACCGCAGGATTGCGGGAGGTGGCGTCGACCCGAGTGCTCATCTCGGCGGGCCGGCTGGTCGCAGCGGGGCTCAGCCTTCCAGCTGCGGCCCGGGCGGCGATCGCGGGTCCACTTACCGATGATGCGTCCGTGAGGTGTGGGCTCTACGACCTGATCGACGTATATCTCGGACGATCGAATGTCGCTGGTTGATTGACGGTGCACTGCCGACGCCGATACTGTCTGAACAAATATTAGGTTTGTGTGCTGATACCCGGGGAGCCCAGATGTCCTACGAGAGCACTGCTGAGCCCATCAAGGTGGGATATCTGATGGACTTCACGTTGCCGCCGGGTTTTCCGCAGGAGTTGTTCGCGTCCTTCACTCAAACTTTCGACCTCGTCTTCTCCGAGGCCGTGGAGCAAGGGCTGATGGATCGGCCCGTGCAGATGGTCTACCGCGAGGTGGAGGGCCTGCCCAAGGGTTCGGTCAAGGCGGTGATAGACGCCTATGGCGAACTGGTCGATGCAGGCTGCCTCGTCGTGTTCGGTCCGAACATCACCGACAACTGCGTGCCGGTGCGCGAGGCGATCGAGGAACGCTTCAAGGTGCCCGCGATCAGCGTCACCGGCACCGACGACTGGCTGGGCGAGTGGACCTTCGCCTTCCCGCAAGGCTCGATGACCGATGAGCCGATCTTCCTAGCCGAGCTCGTCGCCAAGCGCGGGCTGACCCAGATCGGTGTGCTGGTCGAGCAGAGCCTCATCGGGGAGAGCTATCTCAAGAACCTGCGAAGTGCGTGTCGACGCAAGGGCATTCGAATCGTCGCGGAGGTCGAGATCGCTCAGACAGCGCAGGACATCAACGCCGCCGTGCAGACCCTGCACGAGGCAAAGTCCGAGGCAATCGTGCACTTGGGCTTCGGATTCGGGATCGTCTTCGTCAACCCGGCGCTCGACGGCCTGGGCTGGGACCCACCGCGATTCACCACCACTGCGTTCCAGAACGCGTGGGTCAACCCGATCATGTGGAACGCGTTCATGGGCTGGGTCGGCGTAGATCAGTACGACGAGGGAAACCAGATCGGACAAGACTTTCTGGATCAGTACGCCGTCAAGTACGACGGCAGCCGTCCGGAGTTCTGCGTGACGATGGTCAACCGCGACGTCGCCGCCACCCTGGTGCGGGCGTTCACCGACGCCCATCCGCTCAGCCCGCGCGGGGTCAAGGAAGCACTGGAGCGCGTAAAGATGCTGCCAGCTGCCTCGGGTGCTCCGGGAACCCATGTCTCACTTGGCAAATGGACGCGAAGGGCATGGATGGGGGCCGGGTACCTGGTGGCTCGCACGCTCGATGCCGATGGCGTCAACTCGCACCTGGTAGCCCGTTTCGGGGAGGGATGACCGCATGACCACCCAGGAATCCCCGCCGACCGGGGTGCCGGCCAATTCGCCCGGCTCGCCAAACAACGGCCCGAACTGGGGCCGACGGATTGCACTGATCGCATGGCTCGGGTTCCTCGGCTTGTTCGCTTTGGTCGGACGGACGGACGTCGACCCGCGTGTGGCCAACCCGAACGTCCAGGGGCGGCCGCGGCCAGTTGGGTTCCTGACCGGATTCGATCACTGGCAGGTCATCCCGCAGGTCGGTGCCTTGGCCATGGTCGTCGTGCTGACCGTCGTCTTCATCATCGGCTGGCGGCGCAACCCTGGCAGCCCGGTATTGCTGATGGTCCTGGTCACGACGCTGATCGTGTGGCAGGACCCAATCATGAACTGGTCGCCCTACGCCGTATACAACCCGATTCTGCTGCACTGGCCGGAATCCTGGCCACTGGTGATGATGTCGCCGACCGTCGAACCGTTCATCGTGTTCGGGTACGTGACGTTCTATTTCGGCCCGTACTTTCCGGCCATCTGGATTCTTCGCAGAATACAGGCGAAACGTGGCCCGGAGGCGTTCGTCACCCGGCGCCCGCTGCTCAGCCTGGCGGCTCTGGTGCTGGTGATCGGGTTCGTCTTCGACGCGATCCTGGAAGTCACCCTGGTACGCACGGGGCTGTACATCTATTCGCAGACGATCCCGTTCGGCACGTTGTTCGCTGGTACCACCTTCCAATTCCCGCTGATCTGGGAGTCGTTCTCGGTGACGTTCGTGATGATCCCGGCGGCGATCCTGGTCTACCGCGACGACACGGGAAAGTCGATGGCGGAGAAGCTCGCCGCGAAGGCAAAGGTGTTCCCGAAGAAGCCCATACTCGGCACCTTCCTGGTGATGTTCGCGATCATCAACGTCTCCTACTTCGCCTATGGCGGCTGGTTCTGGGCCATCAAGGCCAGCGGGTTGGCCACCTCGGTCGCCTGCCCGTGGCCGTACCCCGAGGCCAAGGTCTTCGACCCCCAGGGCTACTACGAGAAGGAAGGCGCCCAGGGGCCATTCTCGGTCGGCAAGTGGGCGACGTGGCAGTACGCGCTACCGAACGGGCGGCCCCACGTCGAGGCGCCGCCCCCTGGGCAGGGACCTTGTGCGCCCGAGCACGCGAATGGGTGATGAACGCTTGCGCGAGGTGCAGACCGTGGCTGACCTGAGGACGGTCGTCATTACTGGCGCGGCCCGTGGGCTCGGGTTCGCTTCGGCGGTGCGACTGCACCGTGAGGGCTGGCGCGTGGTCGCGGCCGTGCGTACGCCGGACCGCGCCATGCCGCTGCTACGTGAGGCGACCGGAGCGAGTGACGACGACGACCGGCTGATCGGCGTCCAGCTCGACCTGATGGACGCCGCATCGATCTCGGCTGCCGCCAAGACGATCGAGGAGCGCGTCGGTGCGCCGTACGCGCTGGTGCACAACGCCGGAATCTCCGCTGCGGGCATGGTGGAGGAGACCGATATGCAGTTGTGGCAGAACATGTTCGCCACGCACGTGATGGGCCCGGTGGAGCTCACGAAGGCGTTGCTGCCCGCTATGCGGGCGGCGGGCGAGGGTCGGATCGTGTTGGTGTGCAGCTCGGCCGGGGTACGCGGGCAGCCGGGTACCGGACCGTACTCCGCGAGCAAGGGCGCCATGGAACGCTGGGGCGAGTCGCTGGCCGGTGAGATCGCGCCGTTCGGGCTGGGCGTTACGGTGCTCGTCACCGGCACCTACGACACTGACATCATCACCGATGCGGGCACCACTGACGACCGGGATTTCTCAGGGCCGTACGCGCGACTGCACCAGACGATGAATAGTCGCGGCCGGTTCGCGATCAAGTTTGCGCGACCACCGGAACGGTTCACCGACGGGCTGGTGAAGGCGCTGGCCGACCGTGGAGCGTTCCGCCGCCACGGCGTGGGTCCGGATGCGTCGATGTTGTTGTTGTCCAACAGATTGCTGCCGTCCCCGGGGATGCATCACATGTCCCGGCTCGTGCTGGGCATTCCTAGACACGGCGCCATGCGCGGCGGCGCCTGGCCGTTGACGGGCGCCCAGCGGGCGATGGTGCTGGCCGCCAAGGTGATTCCCAAGTCACTGATGCACCGTTTGGCTGATCGAGCGGCTGCCCGCGCGACCGCTGACCTAGGGAGCGAGAGCAATGGCTGATGCCACGACGGCCGCCTACGAGGCGCGCATGTTGATCGACGGCAAGCTCGTCGACGGCGAATCCGGAACCTTCACCAACATCAATCCCGCCAACGAAGACGTGCTCGGCGAGGTCGCCGACGCCTCGAAGGCGGACATGAATCGGGCGATCGATGCGGCCCGGTGTTCGTTCGACGAAAGCGATTGGGCCACCAACCATCAACTGCGCAAGCGGTGTCTCGAACAGCTACACGATGCGATCAGGAGCGAGCAGGAGGAGCTGCGCGAGGAACTCATCCGGGAGGTCGGTGCGCCGCGCGCGGTCACCCACGGTCCGCAACTGGACGCACCGCTTGCCGACGGGCTTAGATACCCGGCCAGATTGATCGATACCTTTCCGTGGGAAACCGATCTCGGCGACACCGTTGTGTCCGTCACCGGGGTGAACACGACGCGGAAGGTGTGGCACGAGCCGGTCGGAGTGGTCGGCGCCATTACGCCGTGGAACTTCCCGTTCGAGGTCACGATCAACAAGCTCGGGCAAGCACTGGCGACCGGCAACACCGTGGTGCTCAAACCCGCGCCCGACACGCCGTTCAACGCGACTCGGCTCGGGCGTCTCATCGCCGAGAAAACCGACATCCCGGCCGGGGTGGTCAACGTGGTGACCGCATCCGATCACTTCGTCGGTGAGGAGCTGACGCTCTCGCCCAAGGTGGACATGATCTCGTTCACCGGATCGACCGTGGTGGGCAAGCGGATCATGGAGAAGGGCGCCGCGACCATGAAGCGGCTGTTCCTCGAGCTCGGTGGCAAGTCGGCGACCATCGTGTTGGAGGACGCCGACTTCAACACGGCCTGCTTGATCGGTATCGGTCCGCTGATGCACGCCGGCCAGGG
>JAHFVB010000087.1:0-5043 GCA_023264755.1 Mycobacterium sp.
CTCGGCGCGTTCGCGGTGGTCAGCGTGGTGCGCAACGCCAGTGGTGACGAAGAGACCGACATGACGCGGTGGGCCGGATTGGGCCGCCGCCATCCCTTCGTGGGAGTGGTGTTCTCGCTATTCCTACTCGCGTTCGCCGGTATTCCGCTGACCAGTGGTTTCGTCAGCAAGTTCGCGGTGTTCAAGGCGGCCGCCGAGGGCGGCGCCGCCCCGCTGGTGATCGTCGGCGTGATCGCGAGCGCCGTCGCGGCGTACTTCTACGTGCGGGTCATCGTGTTGATGTTCTTCACCGATCCACCCGAGGACGCGCCGACCGTCGTCGTGCCGACGGCGCTGAGCACCGCGACCATCACCCTGACCGCGGCGATCACGCTGCTGCTGGGCGCGCTGCCGCAACCACTGCTGGACTTGGCCAACCACGCCAATCACTTCCTGCGTTGAGCGGTGGCCCCTGCACGACGGCGGCTACCCCCACCACTCGATGAGCGAGGCGTTCAACCAGCTCGTCGGCACCCTCCCCTGAAACCGGCTCTTCGCAGTTGAGGGTGTAGAGCCGGTCGGCGTCATTGCCCGGGTGGGGTTCGAGGTCTCCCGACACGAGGGTTCCTGCGCCCGCTTCTGCTGCGTCGATCTTCATGAACCGCTTCCAGCGAGTAGCACTGCCATCGCCAGGCCGCCCAATGCTTTTCGCTTGCCGAGCTGACCTCAAAGGGCACTAGGCGTGCCGCGCTGCTTCTTGAGCGAGTTGAATCCGTGATGTCAGGCCGAGTTTGGCGTAGACGTGGCTGATGTGCGTCTGCACTGTCCGCGGTGACACGAAGAGCTTCGCGGCGATGGCGCTGTTCGACAGTCCTCCTGCGGCGAGTTGTACGACGTCGTGCTCGGCGGGCGTCAATGAGGCCCAGCCTTTTGCCGGGCGTTTGCGTTCGCCGTGGCCGCGTTGCGCGTAGGCGATAGCCTCCGGAGCGGAGAGCGCAGCGCCCTCGGCCCATCCGGATGCAAAGTCATTCTCGCCCAGATCATTACGCAGGGCGGCGATCGAAGCGTCGTAGTCCGCCTGGTAAATCTGGAAGCGGACTTCGCTCGTGCGGTGCCGCATTGCTGCTGCCGCGGCAAAGAGCCGGACTGCTTCTGCATAGCTGCCGGTCTCGGCGGCCGAGACGGCCAGGCACTCGATGGCGTCGGATATGCCCAAATGAGCCTGTACCGCGGTGCCACACACCAGTGCGGCATGGGCGTCGCGCTCAGCTTGTCCTGCTTGGCCTTGCGCCCTGGCCACACGTGCACGCATCGTCAGGGCCACCATCTTGTGCCACCCGTTGGTCGCACCTACGGCGTCGTCGGCCAACCGGCGGGCTGTGCTCAGGTCGCCCCTCGACAGGGCTGCCTGGACCATCGGTGACATGAAAGTCGCTGCGACGTCTGGTTGCTGACTCATGATCGGCCAGCCCGCCTGGCTGGCCTCGGCAGCCGCGGCGACGTCGCCTGCGGCAAGGGCGGCATGGGCCAGTGCGCAGTAGGCCACCCCGGGGTAGATGCCACCGGCCTGCGCTGCAGCCTGGACGGCCTCGGTGGCCACACTGCGGGCCGCGGCGACGTCTCCGTGATATGCGAGCGCCTGAGCTTGGCATTCCAGGGCGATGGTTTTCACCACGACATCGGCGCACGCATCGGCTTCGGCGGCGACCTGACCGAGTTGTTCGATCGCCGCAGTGAGATCGCCGCACCACAGCTGCGCCCATCCGAGGTAGAAGCGGCACATGCGCGAATCGAAGGGGTTTCCGATTGCATCAGCGATGTCACGGCCTTCTGCGGCTGCTTCGCGTACTGCGACGGGGTCGCCGGCAACAAATCCGCCAAGCCCCTCCCAGGTGAGCATGTGGCTCAGTGTCCACTCGTCGCCCAGTGCGCGGACGAGGTCCATCGCTTCGATGAAATACGGCCGTCCGTCCGCGGACAGGAAACCGCTGGTGTAGCAGCGGGCGATAAGGGCACGGGCCAGCAAGGCCTGGTCGTCCACCGTGCGGGCCAAATCCAATGCGTGTTGGGCCCGTTCAACGCTGTGCTCGATACCCCATTTACCCATCCAGGCGTCAAGCAATGCCTTGTCGGCGAGCGCGCGTGCCTGCACCGCTGTGGAGATGCCGGCGTCGTCATCAGTGTCGGTGAGCACCGCATCGAACCAGGACGCGCCCTCACCGATGCGGCCACGGCCCATCCAGAGTCGTTGCAGTGCTGAAGCCAGCACCAGTGCGAGCTCTGTTTCGGACTGGTCGCGGCTCCAGGCGAACGCGGCTCGTAGATTGTCGATTTCGATGTCGGCTTGGGCGAGAAGCTGTGCATTGCTGGCCCGCCCCGCGGCGTCGAGCCGAGTGGCCATGGCGGTGTAGTGGTCGCGGTGGCATGCCCGGACGGCATCGGCTTCGCCGGACTCGCCGAGTTTTTCCTGTGCGTATTGGCGCACAGTCTCGAGCAGTTGGTACCGAGTGCGGCTACCGGTGACTTCGGTCACCACCAGCGATTTTTCGACGAGCAGGGTGAGCAGATCGACGACCTGATGGCTTGCTATGTCGCCGCCGCCGGTGACTGCACTTGCTGCGTCGAGGTCGAAGCCGCCCATGAATGCGGCCAGCCGCCGAAACAGGATCCGCTCGGGCTCGGTAAGTAACGCGTGCGACCAGTCCACCGAAGCTCGCAATGTCTGCTGGCGTCGTACTGCAGTGCGCGCACCACCGGTCAGTAACCGGAAGCGGTTGTGCAGGCTGTCTCGAATTTCGTTGAGCGACAATGATCGAACTCGTGCTGCGGCGAGTTCGATGGCTAACGGGATGCCATCGAGGCGACGGCAGAGCTCCCCGACTGTCGCTATGTCGGCATCGACGGTGAAGTCAGGTCGGACCAGGCGGGCCCGCTCGGTGAACAGTTCGATCGCTTCGTCGGCAACCGGTAGGGACGGCACCTGCCATGTCACCTCGCCGGCTACTGCAAGCGGCTCCCTGCTGGTGGCTAGTAACGTCAAGCCGGAGCAGCTACCCACCAGGGTCTCGACGAGTTCGGCACACACCTCGATTAAGTGTTCGCAATTGTCGACCACCATGAGTGTCCTGCGTGCACCGACGAAACGCGTGAGTGCCTCAAGGGTCGAATTGCCGGGCTGGTCCGGCAGGCCGAGTGCCCGAGCGGTAACGGTAGGCACGATATCTGGATCGGTAATCGGTGCCAGATCGACAAACCAGACGCCATCAGGAAACGTGCCCGCCACCTGTTCGGCAACCTGGATCGCCAGCCGGGTTTTGCCGACTCCACCAGCACCGGTGAGCGTGATCAGTCGGCCGTCGGCCACGAGCCGCGCGACGTCAGCGATCTCCGTACGCCGGCCGACGAAGCTTGTCAGTTGCACTGGAAGATTCGGGACAGCAGCGGTATTCGACGTACGTAACGGTGGGAACGTGTTCGGCAGCTCGGGATGGCACAGCTGCAACACTCGCTCCGGGCGCGGCAGGTCGCGTAACGGATGCACACCAAGATCAATCAACGAAGCATCGGCGGGCAGCGCATCGATCACCACGTCGCTGGTCGTGCCTGAGAGCACGGTCTGCCCGCCGTGCGCGAGATCGCGCAGTCGCGCCGTCCGGTTGATCGTCGGGCCGATGTAGTTGCCGTCGTCACGGAGTTGAACGTCGCCGGTGTGCAACCCAATCCGCAACCTGATGGGCATCGGTGCGACCCGTTGGAGCTCAAGTGCGCACGCGATGGCATCGCTAGCGCGGGCGAACGCAATGACGAAGCTGTCGCCTTCGCCCTGCTCGACCGGACGCACCCCGTTGTGGTCGGCGATGGCCTGCGACACCGCGCAATCGAGTAGTGCGATGGCCGTGGTCAGCTCGCTCGGTTGGGATTGCCACAGCCGGGTCGAGCCCTCGATGTCGGCCAGCAGCAGCGTCACCGTTCCCGTCGGCAGCGTGGTCCGCGTCACCAGGTCGTTCCCGCGCGAGGACACCAACTCCGCGCTTGGATCCGCTTCGGTCATGTCGGTCAGTATCGGACCCGCACGTGCGGAAAACATCAGCATCGACGCGTATTGCGCCCATTCGATCACGCGAAATACGCACGCGACGTCGAAATCTACGTGTCGCTACCGATGATGTGCATCCTCTCGATCGGCACAGTCGACCTGGCGCCGCTTCCTGCGCGCCCGAGCGGCAACCCACCAAGGACTGCCGTCCGCCGCTCTACCAGTTTTGGAGAAACTCGTGAAACCACAATTCGACGGCAAAGTCGCATTCATCACCGGCGCCGCCCGCGGACAAGGTCGCTCGCACGCGGTGCGATTCGCTGAGCAGGGCGCCGATGTCATCGCAGTCGACCTTTGCGAACAGATCGCGAGCGTGCCCTATCCGTTGGCCACCCCAGAAGACCTGGACGAAACAGTCAACCTTGTCGAAAAGACCGGACGCCGCATCGTCGCCGAGCGCGCCGACGTCCGAGACGTCGACCGTTTGACAGCCGTGGTCGAGCGCGGGGTAGCCGAACTGGGGCGCCTGGACTTCGTGCTCGCCAATGCCGGCGTGATACCCGACGGGCAATCCACACATCAACTCCCCGCCTACCTCGATGCGATCGACGTCATGCTCAACGGCGCGTACTTCACGATCGAGGCCGCGCTGCCGGCGCTGCTGGGCCACGGCGAGGGTGGCGCCATCGTCATCACCAGCTCGGCAGCGGCATTCAGATCGCCCAGCCCGAGCTTCAGCACGAAGAATCACGGCTGGGCGGGCTACGCGGCCGCCAAAGCCGGTGTCATCGGTCTGATGAACTACTACGCAAACACGCTCGCCGAGAAGAACATTCGCGTCAATACCGTGCACCCAACCGCTGTCGCGACCCCGATGATCGTCAATAACTACTTCGACCGATACGCAGTCGAGCACCCGGAGTTCGCGGCGGCGATGCAGAATCTACTTCCGGTGGCCTTGGTCGAACCCAGCGACATCAGCGACGCGATGATCTACCTCTGCGGCCAGTCCGGACGATACGTCACCG
>JAHFVB010000087.1:5053-11943 GCA_023264755.1 Mycobacterium sp.
CGCCGGAGTCAGGATCAAATAGACAGCAGCCGGACGCGATTCAAACCCGACTACACCCTCAATCAATTCTGAAGAGCCCTGAAACCGTCCGATCGGTGGGTGCGGGGCCATAGCCTGAGCGATACCTTTGAACCAGATGGCACCGCAACCCGTATCCACTGCGACTGACCCGACGAACAAGGACGTTCCCATGCCCGCATTCCCCGCCTTGACCCATGTCGCCCTCACCGTGCGAGACCTGTCCGTCAGCGCTCCCTGGTACCGCGAGCTGATCGGTGTCGACCCCGTGCTCGACGAGCACACCGACGCAGGCTTCCGCCACGTCGTCTGGGCGTTGCCCGGTGACACGCTGCTCGGGATTCACCAGCACGACCGGTCCGCGCCGGAAGGGGACTTCAGTGAGTACCGCGTCGGCCTGGACCACGTCGCCTTTGCCTGTGCATCCCGCACGGAATTGGAGGAATGGGTCGCCCGACTGGACCAGCTGGGCATCACCCACGGAGGGATCGTCGACGCACCGTACGGTTCGGGCCTGAGCTTCCGCGACCCCGACGGGTCGGCCCTGGAGTTCTTCGCGCCGCCTGCGGAGGCATAGTTCGCGGGAGGGCCTAACCCTCGGTTCCCGAATCGTCGTCCGAACCGCCACGAGGACGTTCCACGCCTCCCGACGCTTGCGGTCCTGGACCCTCGAAGCCCCCCTCGCCGCTGGCGGAGACAAGGGACTGCTGCTGGGTGGCGCGGCGCTGCTCGGCACCGGCCTCACCGCGTTCTACATGACGTGGGTGAGGCTGAGGACGTTCTTCGGGGAAGGGCGCAGTCAGTCGCCGTGCGTGGGGATCAGGCGGCGGGGGCCGGGGCCTTGGCGGGAGAGCTGATCGTCGGGGTTGACGATGCGGCAGGTGGTCAGCGAGAGGCATCCGCATCCGATGCAGCCGGTGAGTTCTGCTTCCAGACGCTCGATTTCGCGGCGACGGGCTTGCAACTGTGCGTGCCACCGCTGAGATATCCGGGTCCAGTCGGCCTTGCTGGGCATCCGGTCGGCGGGTAGGCCGTCGAAAATGGTCGCGACCTCGGCGAGGGTGACGCCGAAGCGGCGTGCGGCTTGGATGATGCTGACGCGGCGCAGCACGTGGCGGGGGTAGCGGCGTTGATTCCCCGATGTGCGGACGGCCGTGATCAGTCCCTGGTCCTCGTAGAAGCGCACGGCGCTGGTAGCGATGCCGGCACGCTGGGCGACTTCGCCGACGGTGAGCATGTCGGTGGGTTTGTGCAGCATCGCTTCCCCTGGCGTCTTGACTTCAACTGAACTTGAAGTTCTAACGTACCCGACGTGGACGACCGCCTCGCAGTCGATGACGTCCTTATGCTGAAGAAGGAGAGTTGCGCCATGTCCGAATCGAAGCACCCAGTTTTGCTCGCCGGTGCCGGAATAGGCGGCCTGACAACGCTGTTGGCGCTGCACGCCCGTGGCGTCGACGCGATGGCGATCGACCGTGCCGTTACCATCGATGCCGTCGGGGTGGGCATCAACCTGCTGCCACACGCCGTACGTGAATTGGACCAGCTCGGCCTGGGTGACCGGCTCGAAGCGATCTCGATTGCCCCGCACGGCCTCGACTTCTACGACCCGCGCGGAGAGCTGCTGTGGCGCGAACCACTGGGCCTGGCCGGCGGCTACGAATACCCTCAGCGGTCGGTACATCGCGGAGCGCTGCAGATGCTGCTCCTGAACGCGGTAACCGACCGCCTCGGCGCAGCCGCCGTCACCCCGGACACCGCGCTGCTCGACTTCGACGACACCGGCACCTGCGTGCGAGTCGCCACCAGCCAAGGCGACTCTTCGTGCGCGGCCTTGGTGGGCGCAGACGGAATCCACTCCACGGTCCGCGCCGCAATGCACGGGCCGGAAGACGATCCAATCTTGTTCTCCGGGACACGCATGTATCGCGGGGTCACCCCGATGCAACCGTTCCTCGACGGCACCACCATGGCCATCGTCAAGGCCGGCCATGGCGTCGAACTAGTGGTCTACCCCCTGGCCGGCGGCCTGACCAATTGGGTGCTGCTCGTCCCCGAAGCCCACCCGGGCGGCGACCTCGGTTGGAATCGGCCAGTCGATCGCGTCCTGCTCGCGGCGCAGGTACGTGACTGGCACCTGGGTTGGCTCGACCCCGTGGCGCTGATCGAGGCCGCCGCTACCGTGATGCAATACCCAATGGTCGACCGCGAACCGCTGCCGTGGTGGGGGCGCGGCCGGGTCACCCTCCTGGGCGATGCCGCCCACCCGATGTATCCCGTCGGCGCCAACGGTGGCTCGCAAGCCATCGTCGATGCCGCCGTTCTGGCCGAATGCCTGGCCCACGATCCCACCGATGGTCTGCGTGACTACGAACGCCGGCGCATGCCCATCACCGCCGACGTCGTGCGAGCCAACCGTCAACGTCATCGCAGCGACCCTCGCCACCAGGCCGATGCCGCCGCCCGCTACCGCACCCAGACCAGGGCCGACGACCGCGCCACCACCCACGCAGCCACTTCGACCGCCACCGACCACACGCCGACGCCAGCCGTCACTCCCGGCGCTGAACGCCGTGGATGACGATGGCGGACGTTTGGTCCACCCAGCCCTCGTCGAGTTCGCCGGGCGATAGCAGCATCGCCAGCAGAGTCGCGCCGCCGATCACCTCGATGAGGCGACGGGGATCGACGTCGGGGTGGACCTCGCCGCGTCCGATGCCGTGGGCGAGCCGGTCCCGCACCACGTCGAAGACCCCGATGAACCGGTTCATCACGCGGGCGTTCAGCTCGGGGTCGGCGGCCATGTCGGCGATCAGGCCCGGTAGCGCGGCCCGCACCAGCGGGCTGGTGAAGACGTCGCGCGCGGCCGCGAGCATCGCCCGGACGTCACCGGCGATATCGCCCTCCGGCGTGGCCAACGCCGTCGGGGCGGCCGGGAACGCCGCCTCGTGGACTAGTTCGGCCTTGCTGGACCACCGTCGGTAGAGCGCCGTCTTCGTGGTGCCCGCCCGCTCGGCCACCGCAGCCATCGTGAGCCCCGAATATCCAATTTGGACAAGCAGATCCGCCGTCGCCTCCAATATGGCAGCGTCGATGCGCGGGTCGCGCGGGCGCCCCGCGCTCGGGGCCTTGTCAACCGCTCGAGGGTCTGCTTTCATAACGCTACGGACAGTATCGTAATTGTTCGGGAAGGTGAATCAGTGGCTACCGAACCGGCCGTCGAAGACGTCGACCACATCCAGCGCTCCAGCCGAGACGTCGCCACGTTGCCGGCCGTCATGTCGAAGTGGCTGTCGGAGGTGATGCCAGGCGGACCCACTCCGGAGGTCACCGTCGAGAGCGGCATCGACTCGAACGGAATGTCCTCCGAGACCATCGTGCTGACCGGACGTTGGACGCAGGAAGGCCAACCCGCCGAACAGAAGTGGGTGGCCAGAGTCGCCCCGGCGGCGTCGGACGTACCGGTCTTCCCGAGCTACCGGCTGGACCACCAGTTCGAACTCATCAGACTCGTCGGACAGCTGACCGACGTGCCAGTGCCCCAAGTCCGCTGGCTCGACGAGACCGGATCGGTGCTGGGCACCCCGTTCTTCCTCATGGATCACGTCGCGGGCATCGTTCCACCAGACGTCATGCCGTACACGTTCGGAGACAACTGGTTCGCCGACGCCCCCGCCGAACGGCAACGCGAGCTGCAGGATTCGACCGTCGAAGTACTCGCCAAGTTGCACTCGATTCCGGACGCGGACAAGACCTTCGGCTTCCTCACCGAGCTCGATCCACCCGGTCCGAATCCGCTGCGCAGACACTTCGGTTGGCTGAAGGACTGGTACGCCTTCGCCGTACCCGACATCGGCCGCTCCCCCCTGGTGGAACGTGCCCTGGACTGGCTGAAGGAACACTTTCCCGACGACGTCGCCGCCGGCGAATCCGTACTGGCGTGGGGTGACGCGCGCATCGGCAACGTGCTCTACGAGGACTTCCGACCGGTGGCCGTACTCGACTGGGAGATGGCCACGATTGGGCCGCGCGAACTCGATGTCTCATGGATCATCTTCGCGCACATGGTGTTCCAGGAACTCGCCGGGCTGGCCGGGCTACCCGGGTTACCCGAGGTGATGCGCGAGGAGGACGTGCGCGCCAGCTACCAACGTCTCACCGGCGTCACGCTGGGCGAGCTGGACTGGTTCTACGTCTACTCCGCAGTGATCTGGTGCTGTGTGTTCATGCGTACCGGCGCGCGCCGGGTGCACTTCGGCGAAGTCGAGCGGCCCGCCGACGTCGAGACGATGTTCTACCACGCCTCATTGCTCAAGCGCTTGATGGGAGAAGCCTGATGCTCGGTCCCATGGACGAATTCCCCGTCCACCAGCTTCCCCAGCCCATCGCGTGGCCCGGATCCTCCGATCGCAACTTCTACGACCGGTCGTACTTCAACGCCCACGATCGCACCGGCGACATCTTCTTGATCACCGGCCTCGGCTACTACCCGAACCTGGGCGTCAAGGACGCGTTCGTGTTGGTGTCCCGCCGCGGAGGCGGCGACGCGGGTACGAGCGGCCACCGGCAGACCGCCGTGCACCTGTCGGATGCCATCGACCAAGACCGGCTCAACCAAAACGTGCTGAACTATCGGGTCGAGGTCAAGGATCCGCTGCACTCGCTGCGCATCGTCATGGACGAAACCGAGGGCATCGCACTCGACCTGACCTGGACGGGCTTGTTCGACGTCGTACAGGAGCAACGCCACGTCCTGCGCACTGGCACCCGCGTCACGCTCGACGCCCAACGGTTCGCCCAACTCGGTTCGTGGAGTGGACACCTGGTCGTCGACGGCGAGCAGCGCACCGTCGACCCGTCGGTGTGGATCGGATCGCGGGACCGGTCGTGGGGCATTCGCCCCATCGGCGAGCCGGAACCCGCTGGGCGCCCGGCAGCTCCACCGTTCGAGGGCATGTGGTGGCTGTACGTGCCGATGGCCTTCGACGACTTCTCGATCGTCCTGATCATTCAGGAAGATCCCAGCGGATTCCGCTCGCTCAATGACTGCACGCGGATCTGGAAGGACGGCCGCGTCGAGCAGCTGGGCTGGCCCCGGGTCAAGATCCACTACACCCCGGGTACCCGCATCCCGACGGGCGCCAGCATCGACGCCACCGCGCAGAACGGCGCGGCGGTGCACTTCGAGGTGGAGTCCAAGTTGCCGGTCCCGATCCACGTCGGCGGCGGCTACGGAGGCGATTCGGACTGGACTCACGGCGTGTGGCGGGGCGAGAAGTTCACCGAGCGCCTGACCTATGACATGACCGACCCCGCGATCATCGGGCGGGCCGGCTTCGGCGTCATCGACCACGTCGGCCGCGCGGTGTGCACTGAAGGCGACCGAACCCCCGTCGAGGGCTGGGGGTTGTTCGAGCACGGCGCGCTTGGGCGGCACGACCCGTCGGGCTTCGCCGACTGGCTGTCCGTCGCCGAGTAGCGCGAAACCCTCGCGCGCCCCGAGAAACCCCCGAGAACCCTAGGCGGTTTGAATCTGCTTGGCGGGGGCGGCCACTCGGCCGAACACCATCGACTCTTCGATCCGGTCGAAGCGATGGTCGATCAGGTCCAGCACGTAGTTGTGCCTGACCTTCCACGGCCGCCGCATGCCCGACTTCGGCAGCGCATGCGGAGCCCGCTGGATGTAACCGGACTGCAGGTCCAACGCCGGCTTCTCCTTCATCGGCACGGAACCGAGGTGCGGGTAGGCGTGCGTGTACCCGTGTTCGTCCATGTAGGCCAACAACTTCGCGACCGCCTTTGCGGTCATGTCGGCGCGCAGCGTCCACGACGCGTTGGTGTAGCCGATGCACCACGCCATGTTCGGGACGTCCTCGAGCAAGTACTCCTTGTAGACGAACCGGTCGGTGGGCTTGACCTCGGCGCCGTCGACGCTGATGGATATCCCGCCGAGCGCCTGTAGCTGCAGACCCGTCGCGGTGATGATGACGTCGGCGTCGATGCGGCCACCCGACTTCAGCACGATGCCCTTGGCGTCGAAGTGGTCGATGTGGTCGGTCACCACTTCGAGCCGTCCGTCCTTGATCTCCTCGTAGAAGTCGCCTCCGAGGATGACGCATAGCCGTTGGTCCCACGGGTCGTAGCGTGGCTTGAAATGGGTGTCCACGTCGTAGCCGGCGGGCAAGTGCCGTAGCGCCGTGGTCCTGGCGAGCTTCTTGAAGGTCTTCGGCGCAGTGCGGGCGAACGCGTAGCTGCCCACCGTGACGATCTTGAAATAGGTACGCATGATTGCGTGGGATACTTTGCGCGGCAACAATTTACGGATGAAGTTGAGCAACGGGCTGATCCGGCTCATCGACATCATGTAGGTCGGCGAGCGTTGTAGCATGGTCACCTGCGCTGCCTTCTTGGTCAGCGCGGGAATCATGCTGATGGCCGTCGCTCCGCTGCCGATGACGACGAGCTTCTTGCCGGTGTAGTCCAGCGACTCGGGCCAGTGTTGCGGATGCACCACCGCTCCGGCGAAGGCCTCGATACCGGGAAACTCCGGCGTGTACGGCTCGTCGTAGTTGTAGTAGCCCGTACCGAAGAACAGGAAGCGGCCGCGGTAGAGCCGCTCCACGCCCGCTTGCTCGACCCGGACGGTCCACGTATCGGTCGTCGAGTCCCAGTCGGCCGACTTCACGTGCGTGTCGAACTGGATGTGCTGGTCGATTCCGTGTTTGCGCGCCGTTTCGGTCAGGTACTCGCGGATGTCCGCCCCGTCGGCCATGTTCTCCGGCCGCGTCCAGGGCTCGTAGGAGTAGCTCAGGGTGAAGATGTCGCTGTCGGATCGGATGCCCGGGTAGCGGAACAGATCCCAGGTGCCGCCG
>JAHFVB010000088.1 GCA_023264755.1 Mycobacterium sp.
ACGGATCCTGTCCACCGCCACCATGCTCTTCGACCTGATCCGCACGCTGGGGCGGCAGGAGGACGGCGGGGCTTCGGCCACGCTCGCAGTGGGCGACCTGGTGGCCCGCATGAGCTCGCTGCGGCAGCTGTCCATATCGGTGGCGCGGGCGCTGAGCGACGGCCAGGACGCCGCCACCCGCGCGGCGTTGGTCAAGGATCTCGGAACCCGCTTCGAACAGGAGTCGGTGGAACTGGCGGCCGAGCTGCTCGAACACGTCCAGCCGCGTTCACCGGCCGCGCAACGGCTCCGCGGCCTGGTGGATACGGCGCGCGTGCACTCACCGATGTTCACCCTGCGCGGCGGCACCAACGAGGTGCTGCGCGGCGTGGTGGCCAAGGGCCTCGCGCACCAGCCCCGGGCCGAGCGCGGAGACGACGAACTACGCCAGCTGGTCGAGGACATCGGGCGCCGCTCGTTCGACGCCGGGCTGGGCCACCACGGCTTGCCTGCCGAGTTCGACGAGCAGCTGTGGCGCTCGCTCGAGGACACCGGGCTGAGCCGCCTGACCACTGCCGAGGGAGCCGGGCTACGGGAATCGGCCGTGGTGCTGGGCGGGCTGGCTCGCTGGGCCGCCGCCGTGCCCAGCGCCGAAACCGACGTGCTCGCAGCGTGGTTGGCCAACTCGGCCGGCCTCGAACTGCCTGCTGCGGGACCACTCACCATCGCACTCGCCGACGCAGTCTCGGGGCAGCGGATCACCGGCACGGCGACCGGCGTCCCGTGGCCGGGCGCCGGCCCGGTGCTACTCGCTGCCAGGACCGAGGACGCCCTGTGCGTGAGCTGGCTCGCCGAGCCCGTCCTCGAGATCGGCCACAACCTGGCCGGGGAGCCGCGGGGCCGGCTCGACTTCGACGTGCCGGTCGGCGACGTCGTGCGCCTGCCCGTGGACGTGGGAACCGAGCTCGAACGCCGTGGGGCATGGGCGCGCTGCGTGCAGCTCGTCGGGGCCCTGGAGGCGGCCACCGAGCTGACCGTCGCGCACACCGCCGAACGCATTCAGTTCGGTCGGCCACTGAACGCGTTCCAGGCCGTCGCGCACTCCCTGGCGACGATGGCCGGAGAGTTGGAACGCGCCCGCGCCGCTGCCGGCCTGGCCACGGCCGCCGCTGCCGACCACGGTTTCGCCAGCCCGCAGGCCGAGTACGCGGTCACCGTGGCCAAGGTGGCCGTGGGCCGGGCCGTCGCACCGGTGAGCACCATCGCCCACCAGTTGCACGGCGCCATCGGCGTGACGCTGGAGCACCCGCTCTGGCTAGCCACCCTGCGGGCCAGGGCCTGGGCCGACGAGTTTGGCACGACGGCCCATCACGCGCACCGGCTGGGTCGGATGGCGCTTGCGAGCGCCGATCCGTGGGACCTCGTCGTCGGCCGCTGAGCGGGCGCCGCCGGGTGGCGTGAGCAAACCTCACCCGGAAGGTGTGATCGGCGTGACTGCGTCATTCGCCGACGGCGAGGACGATGGACGTCATGAATAAATTAGCGTGGGCGAAAACCGCCGCCATGGCGGGCGCCCTCCTCACCGCGAGTACCGCCGTCGCGGCGGCCGCCAGCCCGATGCCGTTGTCCAGCCAGTGGCGGGCCTGCGACTTCACCAAGCTCGGGTCTGTCAGCGCAGTCGGTGACGCCCGGATGATGGCGGACGTCACCAGCTCGAACTCCACGGTCACCGCTCGCGTCGAGGCAGCCGTCGCCCGGCCGAACGCGTACTACACGGTCCGCATCATCCAGACCCCGCGCCCCTCGCTGGGGTGTGCGCCCGGTGATCCGGGCGTCATCACCGGCGGACTTCAGGTCGACGCCGCCGGCAACGGCTCGGTCACCGTGCAAGGCCCCATCGCGGCGGGCAAGACGGGCGCGTGGGTGATCGTCGACCGGCCGTCGGAGTACTCCCAGACCCCCGCCGAGTTCTACGCCACCGAGTTCATCGCCAGCATCTGAGCTCGTTTGTTGGACCGGGCGTGCGCTGTTACCTTCGCCGAGTCGCGGGCAGCAGGGCACGGGAGATCTGGGATGTCACATCGTTTGACCGCGGCGGTCGTCACGGCCGCCGCGCTGTGGCTCGCCGGTTGCGGTCACGACGGGGGCCCAGCCCGACGCCGAGCCAGACTGTAACCCCGGCCACGCGCGGGAGCGGGTCGCCCGGGCCGACGGCGACCGCACCCACGGCGGGTGAGCCCACCGCACCCGGAGCCAACGCGACCGGGCCCCAGCAAACCCTGAATCAGAGTTCCTGCACCGATCTCACGGGGGCCAACCTGGAGCTCGCGATCGCCACCACGGCCGGGGACGCCAAGCGGGCCGCGGACGTGTTCGCCAAGTACCACCCCCCATCGGACGTGCAGGAAGCCGTCGACCACTTCGTCTCGACCAAGGGCGCGCAACCCGACGACCCCGAGTTCGCCGAGGACAACCGCCGCATCGACGACTGGGTCAAGGCGGTCTGTCCGCAGTGATCGGGATTTCCGAGCTGCGGCAAACCCCGGTATCCTCAAACTAGAACACGTTCCAATTCCCGAGGGGGAGCCGTGCCCGAGACCGAGCCGTCGGAAGTAACCAAGTGGGATCCAGGGCTGACCGAGAAGGTCATGCGGTTCATCCGCCCACTCATCAAGGGCTACCACCGGGCCGAGGTCCGCGGGCTGGAGCACATCCCGCCCGGCGGCGTGCTCGTCGTCGCCAACCACTCCGGCGGCCTGTTCGCGATGGACGTCCCGGTGTTCGCCACCGACTTCTATGAGAAGTACGGCTACGACCGCCCCGTCTACACCCTGGGCTTCGACCTGATCTTCGTCGGCCCCACCGCCGACCTCTTCAAGAAGACCGGCTTCATCCCCGCCAACCACGAGAACGCCGACGAGGCCTTGCGCACGGGCGGCGTGGTGATCGTGTTCCCCGGCGGCGACTATGACGTCTACCGGCCGACCTTCTCGCGCAACAAGATCGACTTCGGCGGCCGTACCGGATACGTCCGCGCCGCACTCAACGCCGGCGTGCCGATCGTGCCCTCGGTGTCGATCGGCGGGCAGGAAAGCCAGCTGTACCTCAGCCGGGGCACGGCCGTGGCGAAGGCGCTGCGGCTGGACAAGCTGCTCCGCGCGAAGATTCTGCCCATCTCGTTCGGCTTCCCGTTCGGATTCAGCGCCGTGCTCCCGGTGAACGTTCCGCTGCCCACCAAGATCATCACGCAGGTGCTGCCGCCGATCGACATCGTCGCGGAGTTCGGAGAGGACCCCGACGTCGACGAGGTCGACGCCCACGTCCGGCACGTCATGCAGAAGGCGCTCGACGAACTCGCCGAGGAACGCCGACTTCCGGTGCTTGGCTGAGCTGGTGGCACTCCAGGACGCGCTGGGCTTGGTGACGACCATGGTCCGCGCCGGCGTGATCGCGCCACTGCGACCGGACAAGTACCTCCGGATCGCCGCCGCGATGGCCCGCGAGAACATGGGCATCACGTCGGGTTTCGCAGCCGCCGCCCAACGCTGCCCCAATCGGGCCGGCCTGATCGACGAGCTCGGCACCCTGACCTTCCGCGAGCTCGACCAACGTGCCAACGCCCTCGCGGCGGCGCTGCAGAGTCTGCGCAGCGGCCAGGGCAAGCCCGAGGGCGTCGCCGGGACGGCTCCGGAAGTGGTCGCCATCATGGCCCGCAACCACCGCGGCTTCGTCGAAACGCTGATCGCCGCCAACCGCATGGGCGCGGACGTGCTGCTGCTGAACACGTCGTTCGCCGGTCCCGCGCTGGCCGAGGTGATGGCCAGGGAGAGCGCCGGGAAGTCCCTCACCGTCGTCTACGACGAAGAGTTCACCCCCACCGTCGACCGGGCCCTGGCCGACCACCCCGCGGCCGTTCGCATCGTGGCATGGACCGACACCCCCACCGCCGGCTTGACGGTCGAGAAGCTGATCGAGGCCCACGCGAGCAGGCAGCCACGCCGGGCGTCCGCCAAGTCCAAGGTCATCCTGCTGACGTCGGGCACCACCGGTACACCCAAGGGCGCCAGCCACTCTGGGGGTGGACCCGAGACGTTGAAGGCCATCCTCGACCGCACGCCGTGGCGCGCCGAGGAAGTCACCGTCATCGTCGCGCCGATGTTCCACGCCTGGGGGTTCTCGCAGCTCGCCTTCGCCGCGTCGATGTCGTGCACGATCGTCACCAGGCGCAAGTTCGATCCCGAGGCCACGCTGGCCCTTGTCGACGAGCACCAGGCCACCGGATTGTGCGTCGTCCCAGTCATGTTCGACCGCATCATGGAGCTGCCCGACGACGTCCGGGCACGGTACAGCGGCCGCAGCCTACGGTTCGCCGCCGCCTCGGGTTCCCGCATGCGACCGGACGTGGTGACCGCGTTCATGGATCAGTTCGGCGACGTGATCTACAACAACTACAACGCCACCGAGGCGGGCATGATCGCCACCGCGACGCCAGCCGATTTGCGCGTCGCACCCGACACCGCGGGAAAACCCGCCGAGGGCACCGACATTCGCATCCTCGACTCCGAACTCCGCGAACTGCCGACCGGCGAGGTCGGCACCATCTACGTCCGCAACTCAAGCCAGTTCGACGGCTACACCTCCGGAACCACGAAACAGTTCCACGAGGACTACATGAGCTCCGGTGACGTCGGCTACCTCGACGAGGCGGGCCGGCTGTTCGTGGTGGGCCGCGACGACGAGATGATCGTCTCCGGCGGCGAGAACGTCTACCCCATCGAGGTCGAACGGATCCTGGCCGCCCACCCGCAGGTCGCCGAGGCTGCGGTACTGGGCGTCGACGACGCACAGTACGGGCAGCGGCTGGTCGCCTTCGTCGTGCCGGTCACCGACGCATCGGTGACCCCGGACACCCTCAAGGCCCACGTGCGCGAACACCTCGCCAACTACAAGGTCCCGCGCAGCATCACAGTGCTCGGAGGTTTGCCGAGGGGCAGCACTGGCAAGATCATTCGGCGTGAACTTCAAGAACTCGTTCCGCCGGACGGTGAGGGCAATTAGCCGGCGCAAGCGGTATCCGCTGTTGCGGGCCGCAGCCGAGGTGGTCAACGCCGCCAACGCCGTCCAACCGCTGGGCCGCGAGGGTTACGTCACCCTCCCCGTGTTCGCCTTCGGCTGGCCGACCAGCGAAGCGGCCCCCGTCGTCGTCGGAGCTTCCGCACTCGACGCGCTGCGCCGCGGCCTACGGGGCGACTTCACGGGCCGCCGAGGCCGCCTCGCCCTGGCATTGACCGTGCTGTCCTGGGGGTTGCTCGGATTCGTCTACCGGCGTGCCGCCAAGTCCCAGCAGTACTTCGAGGATCCGCTGCGGAATGGCCTCGGAACCGACTACTACGACATCGCCGTCCGCGAACGCCGCAAACGGCCCGGCGGGGTGCTCCGGACCTCCTGGACCCGCCGGCGTTACGTCACCAAGTCCGACATCGTCCGGTACGGCCCCCACCGGGCCAACGTCGCCGACGTGTGGCACCGCGCCGACCTGCCCCGCGACGGCAAGGCCCCGGTGCTGCTGCAGGTACCCGGCGGCGCGTGGGCCATCGGAATGCGCCGCCCGCAGGCCTATCCGATGCTGAGCCACCTGGCCGACGAGGGCTGGGTGTGCGTGTCGATGGCCTACCGGGTCAGCCCCCGCAACACCTGGCCGGCACACATCGTCGACGTGAAGCGGGCGTTGGCGTGGGTCAAGGAACACATCGCCGAATACGGCGGCGACCCCGACTTCGTCGCCATCTCCGGGGGGTCGGCGGGCGGACACCTGGCCGCGCTGGCCGCCCTGACGCCCAACGACCCGGAATGGCAGCCGGGCTTCGAAGACGCCGACACGTCGGTGGTGGCCGCCGTCCCCATCTACGGCCGGTACGACTGGTTCAGCACCAAGGGCTCCGGGCGCCCCGAATTCATCTCGATCCTGCAGCGCTACATCGTCAAGAAGCGGTTCTCGCAGAACCGGCAGGTGTACCTGGACGCTTCGCCCATCACGAAGGTGCGGCCGGACGCCCCTCCGTTCTTCATCCTGCACGGCGAGGACGACTCGATCATCCCCGTCGGCGAGGGCCGCGAGTTCGCCGAGACGCTCTCGCAGAAGTCCGATGACGTCGTCGTCTACGCCGAGATCCCGCACGCGCAGCACGCCTTCGACTTCTTCGGCTCGCCGCACGGGCACTACACCGCGACCGCGGTGGCCCACTTCCTGGACTGGGTGAAGGCCACCCGGTCCTGACCGGTGCGGGCTACGGCGCCATCGCGCCGTCGACGACCGTCAACTCCTCGGAAAGCCCTGCCGCGCGGCGGATTTCAACGAAGGCCTCGACCATCGCCGCGGTCAGCTCATGGGGATCCTCCAACGTCGCACCGTCGGAGAGCACCGAGATGTTGAGTTGGTCGACGTAACTCCACACGGTGATGTTCAGCCCGCTGCCCGTGGTCAGCGGACCCACCGAATAGATTTCGGACACCAAGGCGCCGCCGACCCGCCCGTGCTCGCGCGGCCCCGGCACGTTGGAGATCGGCAAGTTGAGCACCTTGTTCTGACCGTCCTTGTTGGCCAGCCAACGGAACAGCGCCTCGGCCGGGGCGGGCGGGAAGTACGCCGACCACCGGCTCACCAACTCCGGCCCCATCAGGTGATGGGTCTGTTTGGCCGCCACCGCCGCCTCGTGCACGGCCTGGACCCGGGCCAGCGGATCCTCGAGCTCCACCGGCAGCGTCATCATCACCCCGGTGAAGTAGTTACCCGAGATGCGGTCGCGCGAGAAGTCGAAACTCACTGGGACCGAAGCCAAGAGCGGATGATCGGCGCTGCCGTCGTACCGGATCAGCAGCTGGCGCAGGGCGCCGGAGGAGATGGCCAGCACCATGTCGTTGATGGTGACCCCGAGCTGCTTTCCGGTCTGCTTGACGTCGGCGAGCGAAAGCGTGGTGGTGGCGAACTTCCTGGTCCCGTCGACCATGTGGTTCATGAACGTGGGCGGCGGCGTGAACGGACGAGTCAGCTCCGGAGACAGCTTCTGCGAGCTCTTCCGCACCCGGCTGATGCCCTGCGCCGTGTACCGCACCACCCCGGGTAGCCGCCCGATTTGCCGGAAGTGGTCACGAAAGGCCGTGCGCACCAGTTCCCCCCGCGTGGGCGCCGGATCGGTGGCATACGAATCGCGGTCGGCCGGACCGGCCTGCAGATCCATCCCGCGCGCCATCAGGTTGGCCGAGGCCACCCCGTCGGCCAACGCGTGGTGGATCTTCCCGAGCACCGCGATTCGACCTCCGGCCAGCCCCTCGATGAAGTACATCTCCCACAACGGGCGGCTCCGGTCCAGGGGCGTGCTGGCGATCTTGCCCACCGCGTCGTCGAGTTCGCGCCGGCCGCCCGGGCTCTCGAGTCGATAGGGTCGGATGTGGTACTCGAGATCGACCTCGCAGTTCTCCCGCCACATCGGATGGTGGAACTTGAACGGGATGTCGACCAATTCGTATCGGAACGGATCGAGCTTGTAGAGCCTGCCGTGGATGACCTGGCGGAACTCCTCGACTCCGAAGTGGCGGTCCCCCAGCCCGTCGAGGGTGATCACGGCCAGCTTCAGGGTGTGCATGTGGACCATCGGCGTCTCGCTGTACAGCAGTACCGCGTCCCACCCGCTGAGCCTCTTCACCGCCGAGCGTCCTTCCGGGAGGCTAGATGACCTGCTGCGATCCGACCAGCACGTGATTTCGGTGAACGTGGTCGAGGAACAGGCCGATTGCAGTTGCCGTCGATCCGGTCCTGGCTCCGTCGGTCATGTCGAAACCGTGTCCGGCGCCAGGCAATTCGGCGTACCCAACCACCGACCGCGACACCTTGCCGAGCTTGGCGACGAAGTCGCGCGCCTGCTGCACCGGGATGACGGTGTCGCCACCGCCATGGATCACCAGGAACGGCGGTGCATTGTCGTGGACGCGCGCCATGGGCGAAGCCTTGCGGAATATCTCCGGACGCTTGGCGAGCTTGCGCTTGACCACCACGCGCTCCAGGAAGTCGACGAACCGGGCCCGTTCCACCGTGGACCTGTCTTCCCAGTCGTAGCGCCCGTAGATGCCGACGACCGCGTCCACCGAGGTGTCCGAGCCGTCCGGCAGGTCGGCCTGGTACTCGGCGTCGTGCGCCGTCAAGCCGGCCAGCGCGGCCAGGTGTCCGCCCGCCGACGTACCGGCGATCGCAACGAAGTCACGGTCTCCGCCAAACCTGTCGACATTGGCCCTGGCCCAGGCGATCGCGGTCTTGACATCGGTAATGTGCTGCGGCCAAGGATGATTCGGAGCCACTCGGTAGTCGATGGACAGACACACCCAGCCGAGTCGAGCCATGTGCGACATCAACGCGTAGCCCTGCAGGATTCGGCTACCGTGCACCCAGGCCCCACCGGGAACGAAGATCATCACGGGCGCGGGCTGCGCCGGAAGCTCCTCGGAGCGCCACACGTCGAGCAGTTGCGCCGGGTGGTCCCCATAGCGAACCGAGGTCCGATACACGGAGCGGCGATGCTCGAGCGCCTTCCACACCGGCGGCGTCGGATCCGGGGCGGGCCACTCGACGTCCAGCGTGTCGGCGGGCACGACACCCCGTAGCGCGGTCTGCACCACCTCGTTGGTCTTGTCGCGATTGCGCTTGCGTTGCTCCGCAATTCCCGGCGTGAATGCGTTCTTCACCGCGGCGCCCAGGAAGTCCGGCAGGTGGCGAACCCCCCAGATGCTCATCGCCGTCGCACCACCCAGCGGTTCCAGGTGCTTACCGATTACCGGCAGGCCCGCCGAGGCCACGCTCATCGCGAGCAAGTAGTCGGAGGGACCAGCGTTGAGCAGCCACTTCACCCTGGTCGTCAAGGTCGGGCCGGGGTACCGGGTATCCGGTCGAGCCGTCATTTCGCGAGCGTACCGCGGTTACTCGACGGTAGGCGCCAATGCGGAGAACTCAGTCCCCGACCACCGGTCGCGGTGGTTATGTGTTCGCGTGGGCACTTCTCTGGGAATCAACGCGTTGGCCATTACCGAAGAACATCGAGCGCTCGCCGAGTCGGCGATGGGGCAGCTTGGACGGCACGCGAGCCTGGCCGCTGCGAGGGCCACCCTGGCCCCCGAATCCGCGTCCAGCCACCCGGCCGAACTGTGGTCGGCCGCCGCTGAGCTCGGCTGGCCGGGGCTGGCGATTCCCGAGGAGTTCGGCGGCTCGGGTTTCGGCCTGTCCGAACTCGCCGTCGTACTCGAAGCGCAGGGCAGGCAACTGTGCCCCGGTCCATTCCTTCCGACGGTGGCCGCAGCGACCGTCCTCGACCGCTGCGCGTCGAATTCCCTACGTAGCCAGCTGCTTCCCTCACTCGCCGACGGATCGACCGTCGGCGCACTCGGGCTTTCCGGCGACATCGCCGTCGGAGCGGACGGGGTGGCCACCGGCGAATGCCGCGCGGTACTCGGCGCCCCAGACGCCGCGGTGCTGGTGCTGGTCGCGGGCGCCGACGTCGTCGTGGTCGACGCCGGTGCCGAAGGGCTCACCGTCACCTCCCTGGCCGGGCTGGACCCCACCCGCAGCATCGGATCGGTCGCACTGCGCGACGTCGTCATCGACGCCGACCGCGTGCTGCGCGGCGCAGCGCCCCGCGCGCACACCGTCTTCCGCATCCTGGCCTCCGCCGAAGCGGTCGGCGTCAGCTGGGCCACCCTGGACATGGCGGTCGAATACGCCAAGGTCCGGGAACAGTTCGGCCGCACCATCGGCACCTTCCAGGCCGTCAAGCACCACGCGGCGAACATGCTCGTCAACGCCGAACAGACGACCGCGGCCACCTGGGACGCCGCGCGGGCCGACGAGCTGGACAGCGCCTGGTTCCCCGCCGCCGTCGCCGCCGCACAAGCAATTCGCACCCAAGTCTTCAACGCGCAGTGCAACATTCAGCTGCACGGTGGCATCGGATTCACCTGGGAGCACGACTCCCACATGTACCTGCGGCGGGCTCGCACCCTAGCCGCGCTCCTGCGCGACGGAGCCGACCCCTACGCCGACGTCGTCACCGGCCAGCGTGACGGGCGGGCCCACGGTGCGGCATTCACGCTGCCCGCCGAGGCCGAGGAGTACCGCCAGGCCGCCCGGTCCGCCGTCGCCGCGTGGCACGACCTGCCCGAGGAGCGACGGCGCGACTTCCTGGTCGACACCGGCTATCTGGTGCCGCACTGGCCGAAGCCGTGGGGCCGGGCGGCCGGCGTCCTGGAACAGCTGGTGATCGAGCAGGAGTTCGGCCCGGCGGGCGGAAGCGAAGCAACCGGGGAAGCGCCCCGGATCGACCGGCCCGACCTGGGCATCACCGGTTGGGTCACGTTGACCATCGCCCAAGCAGGCAACGACGACCAACGCGAGCGCTGGGTCGAGCCGGTGTTGCGCGGCCAGGTGATGTGGTGCCAGTTGTTCTCCGAGCCGGAGGCCGGTTCCGACGCCGCGGCGGTGCGGACCTCCGCCAAGAAGGTCGACGGCGGTTGGCGGGTCACCGGACAGAAGGTGTGGACCAGCCTGGCCCACCTGTGCCAGTGGGGCCTGGCCACGGTGCGCACCGACCCCGAGGCACCCAAGCACGCGGGCGTGACGATGATGGCGATCGACATGTCGGCGCCTGGCGTGACCGTCAACGGGTTGCGCGGGCTCACCGGGGGCGCGCACTTCAACGAGGTGTTCCTCGACGACGTGTTCGTCCCGGACGGCGACGTGGTCGGCGACGTCAATCGCGGCTGGCTCGTCGCGCGGGCCACGTTGGGCAATGAACGGATCTCGATCGGCGGAGGCTCGGGCGGCGCCACCGGCTTCACCGCGGCCGACTTGGTGAAGCTGCTCGACGACGCTCCCGCCGACACCGCCGCCGCGTGCCTGCAGCGCGCCGGTGAGGTGCTCGCCGAGGGGCACACGCTGCGGCTGCTCAACCTGCGCCGGGTCACCCGGGCCATCGCAGGCGCCGAGCCCGGTCCCGAGGGCAACGTCACCAAACTGCTGGTCGCCGAGCAAGGTCAGCGCCTGACCGAACTCGCGATGGAGCTGGCCGGGACCGCCGCCATCGTCGGCCAAGCCCCGCAGGTCACGCTGGCCTACCTCGGCAACCGAGCAATGACGATTGCCGGCGGCACCTCGGAGATCACCCGAAACACCATCGCCGAGCGCATCCTGGGGCTGCCGCGAGATCCGCTGCTCAAGTAACGGCGGGGCCACATTCGGATGGCGCTCTGGACGCTACGTAGCGGGAGTTGTTGAGCTGTGTCAAGCTCTATTGCCGTGGCTGGCAAACCTGGTCGGCGCATCGCCGCAGGTAGGAACCCGGAACAACCGGGATGGCAGCGGTGACGGCGGTGCAGTCGTCGCCGCGATCTGGCGAGCCTCCAGCAGAGTTCCGGACCGTGGCCTCCGCGCCGGGCCCCAGTCGCCCGTCCCCCCGGTGCCTGGCCGAGTCACCCGGTCGCAGCGCACATGCCAACAAGCGAGCGACGCTGGGCCTGGTATTCGTCGCACTGATCCTGGTCGGCATCATCCAACTGCTGATGTCGTCGCCGGACACCAGGACCACGGCCTCCGGGGAGAGCCGGGCCGCCGTGGTCTTCAGCAGCGCGCAGCCCGGCAACTGTCTGAGTTGGCCGCCGGACGCACCGGACAAGCCGTCGTTCGTGCAGTGCCGCGACGACCACCTGTTCGAGGTGGCCAAGTCGATCGGGATGAGCAACTTCGGCGCGCCTTGCCAGGCCGCCGTGCGCGACTACCTCGGCGCCAGGTACGACCCCAACAGCAGGTTCACCATCAGCGTGCTGTGGGCGGGCGATACCCACCAAGCTCCCCCCGCCGACCGAAACCTGTTGTGTGGGTTGGAATTACTTGGTCACGACGGCCA
>JAHFVB010000089.1 GCA_023264755.1 Mycobacterium sp.
GGCAACTACAACATCTGCCAGCAGATCGGCTTCCACGGGTTGATGTCCGACGGTGGCATGGCTGAGTACACCGTCGTCCCGACCGACATGCTCCACCGGTTGCCCGACAACGTCTCGCTCGAGCTGGGCGCGCTGGTCGAACCGATGTCGGTGGCCTACCACGCGGCCACCCTCGGGGAGGTACCTCGGGGGCAGGAGCGCAGCGACTCGGGGGGAAATGCCAGCCGCGACGGCACCTCGATGGTCTTCGGTGCGGGACCGATCGGCATCGGATTGTGGTTCGCGTTGCGCGGCAAGGGTGTCGAGG
The DNA here is from genome assembly GCA_023264755.1 of Mycobacterium sp. Taxonomy (GTDB): domain Bacteria; phylum Actinomycetota; class Actinomycetes; order Mycobacteriales; family Mycobacteriaceae; genus Mycobacterium. Next base: position 308 of record JAHFVB010000089.1, read on the forward strand.
ACGTGTTCGTCGTCGAGCCATCCGAGACGCGGCGCGCGTCCATCGAGGCGCTCGGTGCGCGCACGCTGGACCCGACTGCCGTCGACGTGCCTGCGTTCATCGCCGACCACACCCACGGCAACGGCGCCGACGCGGTGTTCGATGCGGCGGGCGTGACGCCCGCGGTGGAGACGGCGTTGGCCTGCGTCGGGGCGCGCCGCCCGATGGTCAGCGTCGCGATCTACGAAAAGCCCATCACCACACCACTTCTGAACCTGGTGATGAACGAATCCCGCATCCAGGGTTCGCTGTGTTACACCGCCGCCGACTTCCAAGCCGTCATCGGCCTGATGGCGCGCGGCACCTACGACACCACCGGATGGGTGACGGCCATCGCCCTCGACGACGTCGTCGACGAGGGCTTCGAAGCCCTGCATGCAGGCACGAAGATGAAGGTCCTCGTGGACCCGACGGGAGCGCAGACCTCGTGAGTGGACAGTTGACGGGCAAGGTCGCATTGGTCACCGGAGCCGGACGCGGTATCGGCCGCGGCATTGCGCTGCGCCTGGCCCGCGACGGCGCCGACCTCGCGCTGGTCGATCTCGGGCCAGACGGCATCGAGTCGGTCGCCGACGAGGTCATCGAGTTGGGTTCGAAGGTAACGACGTTCGTGGCCGACGTCAGCGACCGCGACCAGGTGTTCGCGGCCGTCGACCATGCCGCCACCGCCCTTGGTGGCTTCGACATCATGGTCAACAACGCGGGCATCGCGCTCGTCGCCCCGTTGCTGGACACCACCCCCGAGGACGTCGCCAAGATCTGGGCGGTCAACGTCGACGGGGTGCTGTGGGGCATCCAGGCGGCGGTGACCAAGTTCAAGGAACTCGGGAACAAGGCCGACGGAAAGGTCAGCCGCGTCATCAATGCGTCGTCCATCGCCGGGCACGACGGCTTCGCCATGCTTGGGGTGTACAGCGCCACCAAGTTCGCCGTCCGAGCGCTGACGCAGGCGGCCGCCAAGGAGCATGCCGCCGACGGCATCACCGTGAACGCGTACTGCCCGGGTGTGGTCGGCACCGACATGTGGGTAGAGATCGACAAGCGGTTCGCCGAGTTGACGGGAGCGGCCGAAGGGGAGACCTACGACAAGTTCGTCGGCGGGATCGCCCTCGGTCGGGCCGAGACGCCCGACGACGTCGCCGGATTCGTGTCGTACTTGGCCGGGCCCGATGCGGACTACATGACGGGGCAGGCGGGGCTGATCGATGGTGGGCTGGTCTACCGATGAGCGCCCCAGCGATGAGCAGCGGGCACCGATGAGCGCCGAGATCCACGTTTGGCAGGTGCGCTCTCGCACTTGCGCTGCCAAACGTCGATCTCGAGCGGCGACCTGACCGTTCGGGCAGGGCCAATGGAGTTTGACTGTGATCGGGAGCACAATTGGCCGTAATGCCAAGTCCCCTCGTCCCCGAGCCGGCAGTCGCCGCCGGCGAGAATCCGCGCGACTACGCCCGCCTGATGTCGGCGGTGTACGACGCGACGATGGCGGGCGGGCGCGCCCCGGCTCGTCCGCGCTCGGTCATCGAAGAGTCCTGGCAACGGATGATGTCCAAGGGCATCGAGCCCGACGGCCTGCCCGAGCCGGTGGTCGAGACCGACAGCCTCGATACGTTGCGCCGCGCCTCGGGGTTGCTCGCGGTACTCGACGAGGTTTCGCGGAACATGGAAGCCCTTGTCGCAGAGGGCGATAACATTCTGGTCGTCGCCGACGCGCGCGGCCGGGTGCTGTGGCGCACCGGGTCGCCGGCGGTACTCGGGCTGGCCGACCGGCTCGGCTTCGTCGAGGGTGCGCACTGGGGCGAGGGCGCGGTCGGCACCAACGGCATTGGTACCGCTCTAGTCTCCAACCGAGCGGTTCAGGTCTTCTCCGCCGAGCACTACTCCCGCAGCCATCACGCGTGGACGTGCGCCGGTGCGCCGATCAAAGATCCGCGTACCGGGCAGGTCATCGGGGTGGTCGACGTGTCCGGACCCGCCGCGACCGTCCATCCGACCACGGTGGCTTTGGTCGACGTCGTCGCGCGGCTGGCGGAATCGCACCTGCGCGAGCAACACGACCGCACGCTGAACCGGATTCGCATGGTGGCGGCCCCGATCCTGGCGCGCATCGGTAGCCCCGCGCTCGCCGTCGACCAGGACGGCTGGGTGGCCGCGGTGGATTCGCTGCCACCGCACAATCGGATTCTGTTGCCGGAGCAGCTCGGACCGGGTCGGGCGTGGATTCCCGCGCTGGGCATGTGTGACGTGGACCTGTTGCCCGGCGGTTGGTTGTTCCGGCTGTCCGACGAGGACGCTGCCCCTGCGATCTCCAGGGTGACGCTCGATCTGCGACATTCCGGAGCTCCTGCGCTGGAGTTGGTCGGACAGTTCGGCCAGTGGCGCCACGACATTTCGCCCCGCCACGCCGAGATCCTGTTCGTGCTGGCCACTTTCCGCGCCGGCCGATCGGCCCCGGAATTGGCCTCCGATCTCTACGGCGACCATACGAAGGTGCTCACCGTGCGCGCCGAGTTGTCGCGCCTGCGAAAGCAATTCGCCGGACTGTTGCTCGGCCGCCCGTACCGGTTCCCCGAGACTGCGGCCGTCGACGTCTGCTATCCGGCGGATATGTCGACGTTGCTGCAAGCGTCGACGGCGCCCGCGGTCCGCGCCGTCCGCGGGTCGGCGCCGAAGTAGCGGTTTACTTGCTGTTGCGGATGGCTTCGAAGACGCTGGGGTCGACGAGGGTGGAGGTGTCGCCGAGGGGGCGGCCTTCGGCGACGTCGCGTAGGAGTCGGCGCATGATCTTGCCGCTGCGGGTCTTCGGTAGTTCGGGGACGACGTGGATTTCGCGCGGCCTGGCGATCGGGGAGATCTCGGTGGCCACCTGCTGGCGTAGCTCGGCGACCATTTGGTCGCGGTCCTCGTCGGCCGCCCTGGCTTTGAGGATGACGAAGGCGCAGATGGCTTGGCCGGTGTGGTCGTCGGTGGCGCCGACGACGGCGGCTTCGGCGACTCCGGCATGCCCGACCAAGGCCGACTCGACCTCGGCGGTGGAGATGCGGTGTCCGGAGATGTTCATGACGTCGTCGATGCGGCCGAGCACCCAGATTTCGCCGTCGGCGCCGTAGCGGGCGCCGTCGCCGGCGAAGTACCAGCCCTGCTCGGCGAAGCGCGACCAGTAGGTCTCCTTGAACCGTTCTGGGTCGCCCCAGATGCCGCGCAGCATCGCTGGCCACGGCTTGTCGAGCACGAGGTAGCCGCTGGCCTGTTCGCCGTGGTCGGTGCCGGCGGGGAGTTCGTTGCCGTGGTCGTCGACGATCTTGGCTGAGATGCCGGGGAGTGGGCGCATCGCGGAGCCGGGCTTGCAGGCGGTGACGCCGGGCAGCGGGGAGATCATCGCGGCGCCGGTTTCGGTTTGCCACCAGGTGTCCACGATCGGGGTGCGGTCGGCGCCGAACACGGTGCGGTACCAGCGCCAGGCCTCGGGGTTGATGGGTTCGCCGACCGAGCCCAGCAGCCGCAGGCTGGACAGGTCGTGCTCGGCGGCGATCTGGCGGCCCAGCTTCATGAACGTGCGGATCAGGGTCGGGGCCGTGTAGTAGATCGTCACGCCGTACTTCTCGATGACCTCGAAGTGCCGGTGCTCGGTGGGTGAGGTCGGGGTGCCCTCGTAGACCACCTGCGTCACGCCGTTGGACAGTGGGCCGTAGACGATGTAGGTGTGCCCGGTGACCCAGCCGATGTCGGCGGTGCACCAGAAGACGTCGGTCTCGGGTTTGACGTCGAAGACGTTGTAGTGGGTGTAGCTGGCCTGAGTGAGGTAGCCACCGGTGGTGTGCATGATGCCCTTGGGCTTGCCGGTGGTGCCCGAGGTGTACAGGATGAACAGCGGGTGCTCGCTGTCGAAGGCCTCCGGAGTGTGGAGGGTGGGGGCCTTGGATACCGTCTCGTCCCACCACAGATCGCGGCCCTCGGTCCACCCCACATCGATCCCGGTGCGCCGCACCACCAGCACGTGCTCGACGCTGGGCTGGCCCTCGACGGCCTCGTCGACCCCGGCCTTGAGCGTCACGGCTTGGCCGCGGCGGTACTGGCCGTCTGTGGTGATGACCAATTTCGCTGACGCATCCTCGATGCGGGCGCGCAGCGCGGAGGCGGAGAAGCCGGCGAAGACCACCGAGTGCATGACGCCCAGCCGGGCGCAGGCCAGCATCGCGACGATCGCCTCGGGCACCATCGGCATGTAGATGGCGACCCGATCCCCGGCGACCAGGCCGAGGTCGGTGAGGGCGTTGGCGGCTTGGCTGACTTCGTCCTTGAGTTGGGCGTAGGTGATGGAGCGGGCATCACCGACGGGTTCGCCTTCCCAGTGGATGGCGACCCGGTCCCCGTTACCGGCTTCGACGTGGCGGTCCACGCAGTTGTAGGCCACGTTGAGTCGTCCGCCGACGAACCATTTGGCGACCGGGGCCTCCGACCAGTCCAACACCTCGCCGAATGGGCTGGCCCAGGACAGTCGCCGCGCTTGGGCGGCCCAGAATCCCAATCGTTCGGCCTCGGCCGCGTCGTACATCTCCGCGGTGGCATTGGCCTGCGCAGCGAACTCAGCCGAAGGAGGGTAGGCGGAAGGCGTTTCGGACATGGCGGTGAGCCTAGTCACCGGAATATCGACACGAGCTTGGGATAGCGTGAGCGGCCGTGATGACTGCCGACCCGCTCGCCCCGCTGGTGGACTTGCCCGGCGTCGCGGAGGCGAGTGAGGCGGCGCGGGCCGCCGTCGCCCGAGCGCACCGACACCGCGTGAATCTTCGTGGTTGGCCAGAGACGGCGGCAGAGGCTTCGGTCCGTGCGGCGCGGGCCTCGTCGGTGCTCGACGGTGGCTCACTGTCGATGTCGGCCGACGGCCAGCCCGACGCGGTGCTGGCCGGAGCACTCCGGGTAGCCGAGTCGCTGGAAGGCGGGGCCACCGCGCTGGTTGGGGTCTGGAAGCATGCCCCGTTGCAGGCGATCGCACGGATTCATGCGCTGGCCGCCGCGGACCTGACCGACCCCGATGCTCTTGGGCGGCCTCGACCGGACCCCGACGTGGGGCGTCGGCTGGAACTGCTGGGCGACATCGTGACCAGTGGCACTCGCGTGCCCGCGCCGGTCTTGGCGGCCGTGGCACACGGTGAACTGCTGACCCTGGCGCCCTTCGGCGTCGCCGACGGGGTGGTGGCGCGTGCGGTGGCTCGGCTGATCGGCATCACGAGTGGCTTGGATCCCCACGGCCTCGGCGTCCCGGAGAGCTATTGGATGCGAGAGTCGAGCGACTATCGCGCTGCCGCACGCGGGTTTGCTTCGGGTACGCCGGACGGCCTGGCGGTGTGGTTGATCACCAGCTGTCTGGCGTTGGAGGACGGAGCCAGGGAGGCTTTGGCCATCGCCGAGGCTGCGTCGAAATAGCGTCCAGCAAAGTAGAAATAGCGTCCAGCAAAGTAGAAGCGGGCGGCGTTCCGAAGCTAGTTCGGCTCGCCGCCCGCTAGCACGGAAACCTCGGCTACCAAGCGTGCTCTGTGGGCTGCGTGGGTGGCCTCGGCGTCCTTCCGATGCGCTTCGACTGCAACCCCACCCAAGGAGTCGTCGTGGTCAACCGCTCTTCGCAATTACGCAGGCCCGCAACACTTTTGCCATAACGCGGCTTTTGCTCCGCGTGGGTACCGGGATCCGTGCTGGGTCGCTCGACTTGGGAGAGCGAGTCTTCTCTTCCGACTCGAACTTAGCCTCACCGAGCGTCCGTGACTCCTTTGTACTCCGTGACGGGGGCCACATCAAGGGGCAAAACGCACTGACTCGCCATCGTGATCAATCGGTCGTCAGCTATCGGCCCGCAGCGGGGTCAGAGGATGAAGCGCCGAAGCAGCGAATAGGCCAGTGCGCCGCCGGCCAGCGCGCTGACACCCACGGCCACCGACGTGGCGACGGCCGCCCCCGACGGGGCCGGAATTCGGTCGCGCAGGGGGATCGGCCGGGAGAATTCGAGCACCGGCCAGCCCCGCGACACGGATTCCTTGCGCAGCGCCCGGTCCGGGTTGACGACGACGGGGTGGCCGACGGCCTCGAGCATCGGCAGGTCGGTGATCGAGTCCGAATATGCGTAGCAGTGCTCGAGTGCATAGCCTTCGCGGGCGGCCAACTCGCGGATGGCCTCGACCTTCCGCTCGCCGTAGCAGTAGAAGGCGACTTCCCCGGTGTACTTGCCCTCGTCGACGACCATGCGGGTCGCCATGGCGTGCGTGGCCCCGATGGCCCGAGCGATGGGCGCGACGATCTCCTCGCCGGAGGCCGAGACGACGACCACGTCGCGGCCGCACAACCGGTGGTCGGCGATCAGATTGGCCGCTTCTGCGAACACCAGCGGATCGACGATCTCGTGCAGTGTCTCGGCAACGATGGACTTGACCTGCTCGACGTTCCATCCCGTGCACATGTTGGTGATGTAGGACCGCATGCGGTCCATCTGGTCGTGGTCGGCACCTGACATCAGGAACAGGAACTGCGCGTAGGCGGACTTCAGAACGGTCTGCCGGCCGATCAAGCCCTGCTCGAAGAAGGGTTTGCTAAAAGCGAGCGTGCTGGACTTTGCGATGACCGTCTTGTCGAGATCGAAGAAGGCCGCGGTGCGAACCGGAAGATCAGCTCCGGCCGCGGGCCCCGGCGCGGGCGAACCGTCCGGCGCCGAATCGGAAGCGGTCACGCTGCCCAGCATAGGCGGCGGCGGCTCGCCGGGCACCGGCCGACCGGCCAAAGTGGCAGTCACCGACACCTGGCTGGCTCTGCAACTTTCCAGGTCACCGCCCTCTTTGACGGGAATTCAGGGCTTGCGCTGCGTGGCGTCGGCGCGTGTATAGTGAACATCACCTGGCTTATGCCGGGTGTGGATCAGCCCGACCCCCCGGGGCTGATACACGACGACCTCCGCCTCCTCCCCCCCTGGCGGGGGTCGTCCTTTTTTCCGGACAAGTTTCCCGAGTGGTCCTCGATCGCCGGCCACGCTTCTGCAAAAAGTTGCGGTGGGAAGTATCTCGCCTGCTTCGGCGGCGTCTTCATCCACAGACCCGGATTGCTCCACAGATGTGTGGGCGGCCCTAGCGCCCGGTCGGCACGACTACGCATCGTGGAGTCGTGAGTACGAGCAATGGCATCTTGGCGCTGGTCGGCGACGACGCATTGCGCAACGACGTCGACCGGGTAGCGGCAGCCGTCGGGTCGCGCGTGGTGCACGTGACGGACCCGTCCAGCCCCAAGGTATGGCGCGCGGCAGTTGCGGTAGTGCTCGATCTCGACGGTGCCGCACGCTGTGCGCAAGCCGGCCTGCCGCGGCGCGGACGCATCTTCGTCGTCGTCCGCACGCCGCCCGAAGCTGCGGACTGGCCCCTTCTGATCACCGTCGGCGCACAACGCATCTTGACCATGCCAGGCGAAGAGGCCGAGCTGGTCTCGGCGCTGTCCGAGGCGGCCGAGGCAGGAGCGCCGCGGCGCGGGGCCGTACTGGCAGTCATCGGAGCCCGTGGTGGGGCGGGCGCATCCGTGTTCGCCACCGCGCTCGCGCACGCCGCCCGAAATCCACTGTTGGTCGACCTCGATCCGTGGGGAGGCGGCATCGAACTCGTCGTGGGCAGCGAAGCCGAAGCGGGGGTGCGCTGGACCGAGCTCGCCTTGCAGGGTGGACGCATCGGATGGCCGGCGCTGCAGGCGGCCCTGCCTGCGCATCGGGGCATCACGGTGCTTTCCGCAGGTCGGACGGGTGGTCACATGGACTCGGCCGCCGTCGACGCGGTGGTCGACGCGGGCTCCCGCGGCGGTGCCACGGTCATCTGCGACCTTCCGCGGCGCGCCACCCCCGCGGTGGAGGCGGCACTGGCCGCGGCTGATCTCGTCGCCGTCGTTACCCCGGCCGACGTGCGGTCGTGTGCGGCCGCCACTGCCATCGGCCAGTGGCTCGTCACGGCCAACGCCAACGTCGGCCTGGTGGTGCGCGGTCCTGCGCCCGGCGGGCTGACGGCCGCCGAGGTCGCCCGCACTGTCGGGCTGCCGAGCCTGGCTGCGATGCGCTCGCAGCCGGGGCTGGCGACTGTACTCGAGCGGGACGGCATCCAGCCGCGTCGCCGCTCGCCGCTGGCCGTCGCCGCCCGCCAGGTGCTGGGTGTCCTGCATCAACTGCCTGGCGAATCGAGTGCCGCGTGAGCGCGTCGCTGATCGAACGCGTCCGAGAGAGATTGGCCTCGGAGCCGATGCCGTTGCGGCCCAACGTCGTAGCGGCCGCCATCCGGGCGGAGTCTGGCGGTGTACTCGGCGACACCGAGGTACTCGACAATCTTCGCATCCTCCAAACCGAACTGTCCGGAGCGGGAATCCTCGAGCCGCTGTTGCGCGCCGAGGGCACCACCGACGTACTCGTCACCGCACCCGATTCAGTCTGGGTCGACGACGGAGCTGGATTGCGCCGTGCTCCAATCGAATTCGACGACGAGGCCGCAGTGCGACGGTTGGCTCAGCGGTTGGCCCTCTCGGCCGGCCGTCGACTGGACGAAGCCCAGCCCTGGGTCGACGGTCAGCTGACGGGGCTCGCGGGCGGTGGATTCGCGGTGCGGTTGCACGCGATGCTGTCGCCGGTCGCACTGGGTGGCACCTGCCTTTCGCTGCGGGTGTTGCGCCCCGCCACGCAGGACTTCGATGCGCTGGTCCGCTGCGGCGCCATTTCGGAGGACGTCGTCGGGGTCGTGCGCGACATCATCGACGCGCGATTGGCATTTCTGGTCTCGGGCGGCACGGGCGCGGGCAAGACGACGATGCTGGCGGCCGCGCTGGGAGCCGTGGCCCCCGAGGAACGCATCGTGTGCATCGAGGATGCCGCCGAGTTGGCACCGAACCATCCGCACCTGGTGAAGCTCGTCGCCCGCGGCGCCAACGTCGAGGGCGTCGGCGCGATCACCGTGCGCGACCTGGTGCGGCAGGCCCTGCGCATGCGCCCCGACCGGATCGTGGTCGGAGAGGTGCGCGGTGGCGAGGTCGTCGACCTCCTGGCCGCGTTCAACACCGGACACGAAGGAGGCGCGGGCACCGTCCACGCCAACAGTCCAGCCGAGGTTCCGGCGCGGCTCGAGGCGCTGGCCGCGCTCGGTGGCCTGGATCGTGCGGCGTTGCACAGCCAGTTGGCGGCCGCCGTGCACGTGGTGTGGCACGTCGGCCGCGATCGGGAGGGCCGGCGCAGGCTCGACGAGCTCGCGGTGCTGCGACGCGGCGCCGACGGATTGGTGAACGCCCTTCCTGCTTGGCGCGCCGACCGCGGAACCGACAGTGGCATGGCAGATTTGGAGCAGTTGCTCACGGCTCGGAAACGCGCGTGACCGCCGCGTTGCTGGCGCTGGCCGCCGCGGTGATGGTGGCTCCGGCACGGCGGAGCCGAGGGGTGGTCACGCGGCGGCTGAGCGTCGGCGTACGCGGGTCGGGGTTGGCGTCGGGTGGGGCAGTGGGAGCCCTGGCGCTGGCCTGTTTCGGGCCCCCGAGTGCGGTGGTGGCGCTGCTGGTGGTGGTCGGTACGTTCGCCTGGCGGCAACGCGTCGCGGGCCGGCGGCGCCGTCGCGCGGCGGAGGCTGCGGCGTTGCAGGCGGCGCTCGACGTGCTCGCCGGGGAGCTACGCGCGGGCGCTCATCCGGTGGTGGCCTTCGAGACCGCTGCCGCCGAGGTCGCCGGCGACGAGGCCGCGGCGCTGCGCGGGGTGGCGGCCCGAGCGCGCTTGGGTGTCGACGTGCCCACCGGATTACACGCCGCGGCGGCCCGGTCCGCGGTGCCCACGTACTGGTTTCGGCTGGCGGTGTGTTGGGAGTTGGCCAGTCGACACGGGTTGGCGATCGCGACGCTGATGCGGACGGCCCACCGCGACGTCGTCGAACGGGAACAGTTCGAATCGCGCGTAGCCGCTGGCATGGCCGGGGCGCGGGCCACCGCGACGGTGCTCACCGGGCTACCGGTGCTGGGCATGGGACTCGGTCAATTGGTCGGGGCCGAGCCCGTGCGGTTCCTGCTGTCCGGTGGGCTGGGGGGCGCGCTGCTGGTGGTCGGAACCGCCCTCGCGTGTGCCGGGCTGCTGTGGTCGGACAGCATCACCACCGGGAGCCTGACATGACCTGGGCCGCCATGTTTCTCGCCGCCGCACTGCTCGTGCCCGCAGCCCGCCGCGAGGTGGCTCACCGCGTGGACCCGAGTTCATCGACGCCCGCGTTCGATCACCCGTCCGCCGACCCGCTCGCGGTGGCCTCGGCACTCGACGTCTTCGCCGCCTGCCTGGCGTCGGGCATGGCGGTGGCCGGTGCCGCAGCCGCGACCGCGCCCTCGGCACCTCGTCCGCTGGCGCGAGTGTTGGGCCGTGCGGCCGAGCTGCTCGCCCTCGGCGCCGACGCGGCGACGGCGTGGTCCAGCGTCGCTCCGGCACCCGACCGGCACGTCGAGGCGCTCACCCGTTTGGCTCGCCGCTCGGCGGCCTCGGGAGCCGCGCTGGCACTCGGCGTGGCCGAACTTGCCGACCAATCGCGGCAAGACGCTGCCGACACGGCCGCGGCAGCCGGGGAGCGTGCGTCCGTCCTGATCGCCGGCCCGCTGGGCCTGTGCTATCTGCCCGCATTCGTGTGTCTGGGCGTCGTCCCGGTCGTCATGGGGCTGGCCAGGGACGTGTTCGACATGGGCGTGCTGTGAGCGGTCGGAGGTTCCTGCGCGGATGGTCCGCGGGGTGCGAGGCAGGATGAGGAGAAGCAATGAGGAACAAGGTGTTTCGTCGAATGCGTGGCCGCTTGGCGCTGCTGTGGGTGGACGAGTCCGGAATGTCTACCGTCGAGTACGCCATCGGCACGATCGCCGCGGCGGCCTTCGGCGCACTCCTGTACAGCGTGGTCACGGGAGACTCCATCGTCTCCGCCCTGACCAACATCATCACCAGGGCGCTCAACACCAACGTCTGAGGGGAACCGACGGTGGCGCCACGGTCGAGGCGGCGTTCGCCATCGCATCGCTTGCGGTGGTGTTGGTGGTGGGATTGGCGGGGGCATCGGCCATGGCGGTGCAGCTGCGCTGCGTCGACTCGGCCAGGGAGGCAGCGCGATTGGCGGCGCGCGGTGACGAGCGGGCCGCTGCCGAGGCGGCGCACAAGATCGGCCCAGCGGGCGCGCGGTTGGAGCTTCGCCGCGACGGGGCCTTCGTGGTCGCGCGGGTCAGCGCCAATCCGACGCCGTGGGTGGACCTGCGCATCACGGCGGAGGCGGTGGCTGCGCGCGAGCCAGGCGGATGAGCGGGGTGCGGCGACGGTGGTGGCCGTGGCGATGATCGGCGTGCTGTTGTCGATCATGTTGGGCGCCATGGTCTTCGGGATGGCCGTGGTGGCCCGTCATCGCGCGCAGGCGGCCGCCGATCTGGCGGCGCTGGCGGCCGCCGGCCAACTCGGCTCCGGGGGCGCGGCCGCCTGCGCGACGGCCTCGGCGGTGGCGGGAGCGATGGGGTCGACGGTGAGCAGCTGCCGCGTGGAGGAACTCGACGTGGTGGTGGGCGTCGAACTC
>JAHFVB010000090.1:0-2011 GCA_023264755.1 Mycobacterium sp.
AAGATCTCCTCCCTGGCCACCGTCATGTCGATGGTGGCGTCGGCGAGCACCGTAGGTTGCAGGAAGAAGCCCTCCTGCAAGGACTTTGGCAGCTCGGGTAGGGATCCGCCGGCTGCCAGGCGGGCGCCTTCGGAGACCCCGGTCGCGATCAGTTCGCGCACCTTGTCGCGCTGGCGTGCGCTGATCAGTGGGCCCATCTGGGTGTCGGGGAGGCTGGGATCGCCGATGCGGATGGCTCGGGCCCGATCGGACAGGGCGGCGACGAACGCGTCGTAGTTGCGTCGCTGCACCAGGAATCGGGAGCCGGCGACACAGGATTGGCCGGCGGCCACGAAGGCGGCGAATGCGGCGCCCTCGGCGGCGGCGACCGGGTCCACGTCGTCGAAGACGATCACCGGGGTCTTGCCGCCGAGTTCGGCTGTCACGCGGGCGAATCGGGCCGCGGTGGCCTGAGCTGCGGCCCGCCCGGCCTCGGTGCCGCCGGTCAAGGTGATCTTGGCGACGTCCGGGTGCTGGGTCAGCCGCACGCCGGCTTCACGGGCGCCGGTGACGACGGTGACTACGCCGTCGGGCAGGCCGGCCTGGGACATGATGTCGGCCAGCGCGAGGGTGCTCAACGGAGTCAACTCGGACGGCTTGACCACGACGGTGTTGCCGTTGGCCAGGGCGGCCGACAGGCTGCGGGCGAGGATGAGCAGGGGGTGGTTGAACGGGGTGATGATGCCGCAGACGCCCAGCGGAAGCCGTTGTTGATACGTCAGGTATGGGCCGTCGCCGGGCAGTACGGCTTGGCGTTGGGCGGCGAGCAGACCGGCGTTGTAGCGGAACCACTCCGGCACCCGGGACAGTTGAGCCCTGGTCTCGGTGATGGGGCGACCATTGTTGAGGGCTTCGAGGGTGTACAGCCGTTCGGAGGCTGCCTCGATCGCGTCGGCGATGCGCAGCAGCAGTCGGCCGCGCTCGCTGCGGACCATCGTCGGCCACGGCCCGGTCCGGAAGGCAGCCAGGGCGGTGGCCACCGCTGCGTCGATGCCGACGGCGCCGTGCTCGGCCACCGTCTGGATCGCGGCTCCGGTCGCTGGGTTGACGATGGTGCGCAGTGTCGACGGCGCCTCGTCCGCCCTGGTGATGTGGTTGGCGGTCTGGGTCATGCTATGAGTGTCGTCACACCATCCGACCGCGCCAATGTCGTCAGCAACATGATTCATGCATTCTTGTGTGTCAAGAGACATGAGGTCTGGCATCCTTCGGTGATGGCGGATGCGACGGGTGGCGAGCGGCCGGGTTCGGAGTTGGTGACGTGGCTGAGCGCGCTGCGCGAGCTCAGCACGGTCTCGACCTCGGCGACCGAGCTGCAGCACGTGCTCGACCTGGTGGCCGATACCGCCCGCAGCCTGCTGGGTTTCGACTTCGTCGGGGTGCTGACCCCCGACCCCGCGGCCGAGACCCTGCTCATCACCGGTTGGAGCGGTCTTTCGGCCGATTACGTGGTCCGGGTCAACAGCGATCGCCCGATCGGCCTGGACAGCGGCTCGCCTTCGAGTAGCGCGTTCCGCACCGGCCGTCCGGTGGCGTTGCGCGACATCGACGCCGAACCTGAGTTCCAGCCGTGGGGCGGCGTCGCCCGCGAACAGGGGTACCGGGCGATCGTCTGCGTTCCGTTGAGGTCTGGCGACCAGGTACTGGGCACGCTGAACGGTTACTACGCGTCGGTGCATACCTTCACGGGCTTCGAGATCGAGCGGATGACGCTGCTGGCCAATCACGCCGCCATCGCGCTGACGTCGGCCAACCGGCTCGAGCAACTCCGCCAGCTCAACGAGTCGCTTCGCGAACAGCGCGACGCGCTGACCCGTTCGGCGCAGATTCACGAGCGGCTCCTGGCGGTGACGCTGCGTTCCGGCGGACTCAGCGGGATCGCGGCGGTGCTCACCGAGCTGATCGCTCGGCCGGTGCTCATCGACGACACCGGTCTGGTCGTGCTGGCCGCGGCGGGTGAGCGCGGCGAGTT
>JAHFVB010000090.1:2021-11903 GCA_023264755.1 Mycobacterium sp.
GCCGTCGTGGAGCCGGCGGCGGCTTCGACCCCCGTGCTGGTGGGCCCGGAAGGTTCGGAAGCCGCCGAGGCCACCCGCTGCTACGTGTCCGTCGCCAGGCTCGGCGACGAAGCCGTGGCCCGAATCTGGTTCCCCCAGCGGCAAACCCCGCTCGACGAGGTCGGCGTGCGTGCCGTCGAGCACGCGTCGATCGTCACCTCACTGGAACTGTTGCGCATGCGTACCGCGGCCGAGGTGGAGCACCGGTTGCGTGGGGAGCTGCTCGCCGAGTTGCTCGGCAGCGGGCCGGTGCTCCCCGGACAGTTGATGCGGCGAGCACAGCGTCTGGGCCACGACCTGACGCAGCCCCACGTCGCGATCGTCGGAGCCTTGACCGCCGCGGGCGAACCGGCCGACAGTCGGCTCTATCAGCGGTCGCTGTCCTTGGTCTCGGAACTCGTGGCGGCTCGTCGTCCGCGCCCGTTGACGGCCATGCACCGAGGCAACGTCGTCACGATGTGGCCGCTCGACGACCAGCGGGCGGCCGACGAGCCGGGCGGCGCAACCGAGCCTGCGGAATCCGAGGCGGCGCTGGTGCAACGTGCGATGGCCTCGGCGTCGCCCGCCGTCACCGCGACGGTGGCAGTGTCACCGCGCGAGGCCTCCTCCTACGGCGAGGCCTATCGAATGGCCAAGGGGGCCTTGGACATCGCGGTGCGGGCGGGGCGCACGGACACCGTGGTGCGGCTGGACGACCTGGGTGTCATCGGATTGCTGCTGCAGCTGGACGACTCGGCGCGACTGGCGGCGTTCGCAGACCGCACGCTGGGCCCACTGCTCGCTTACGACCAAGCCCATCACACCGAGTTGGTCGCGACGTTGCGCGCCTACTTCGCCGCCAAGCTCGACCGCAACGTGACCGCCGCCGCGCTGCACGTCCACCCCAATACCGTCACGCAGCGGCTGCGTCGCATCGAGGCGCTGTGTCACGTCGAGCTCGCCGACCCGGCGGTCGCCGTGCAGTTCAGCGCGGCGATGACCGTCCAGGACGTGGCCTCGGTGTGGCGCTGAACCGCGCGTGCATGTCGATGCATACATAGTTTCGGCTGACCTATGTTCGCGCCGACATTGAGGTGACACGTGCGCGCGATGACACTCGACGAGGTGAGCATCCCGATCATCGGTCGCGACGAGCTGGTCGAGGCGACCGCCGCCGTGGCATGCGGGGCCGACGGCGCTCCGGTGGCCGCGGCGTTGCTCGGCCCCATCGGCATCGGCAAGTCCACGCTGCTGCGCCACGCGATGACATCGGCGTCCAACGCCGAGTGCCGTGTGCTCTTCGCCTCGGGCCACACCGCTGGGCGCCAGCCATACCGGCTGCTGAGCCAATTGCTTTGGCCCATAATCACTTTCGCCGAGGCGCTGCCGGTGCCGTTGCGCCGCACCATGTCCGAGGTGCTTGGTCGGGCGGCGCCGCCGGCCCCCATGGTGCACCAGGCCGCGCTGGCCCTATTCGACGCGGCCGCCAAGACGACGCCGATACTGCTGGCGGTGGACGACGTCGACGGCGCCGACGAGCCATCCCGCGACGCCTTGGCCCACGTCATCGACAGATTGTTCGGCCTGCGCGTCAGGGCGCTGCTGACCGCCCGATGCAACGACCTGCCGCGCGGATTGGACCGCACCGTACAGATGATCGAGGTGCCGCCGCTGCCCGACCACGGTGCCGCCCGCTTGCTCGCCGCCCAGCCCCGGCCACCCCAAGCCAGCCTCCGCGGGGAGCTGATGCGATGGGCCGGAGGCAACCCACTGGCGTTGCTCGAGGCTGCGCGCGCGTGTGTGCGCAGCGAGGCGGCGACGTTTCCCATCCAGGGCATCGCCGGTCCGGGAGGCGCCTTCGCGCAGTTCGGCCGGCGGCTCGCCGACCTGCCACCGGACTGCCTGACCCTGGTGCACTACGCGGCCGCCGGCACCGGCCGAGAGTCGATCGACGCGCTCACCGAAGCGGCGGGTTTCGGCGGCGACCTCGAACGGTGGGAACCAGCCACCTCAGCCGGACTGGTGACCATCACCGACGACCGTCGCGTGCGGTTCGACCATCCACTGATCCGGACCGCGGCCTACGCCGAAGGCCCCCTGCCTCGACGCCGCGCCACACACCTGGCGCTGGCCGCAGCTCCGCGGCTGGATCCGCACCTGCGGGCCTGGCACGCAGCGGCGGCCCTGTCGGACCCCGACGAACCGACCGCCGCCGCGCTGGAGGCGGCGACCTCCGCAGTGGACGGCCAACTGGAGCGGGCCCGCGGGATGCAGCGCGCCGCCGAGCTGAGCCCCGACCCCGACGACGCGGCCCGGCGGTACGGCCTGGCCGCCGCCGCGGCCAACTGCGCCGGAGATCCCGCGTGGGCCATGGCACTCGGCGATCGCGCCGCGCACGGCACCACCGACGCGGACGTGCGCTGGTATGCGGCCTTGACCCAGGCGTCGGTCCTGCTGCAGTCGGCTCATCCCATGGAGGCGAGCTGCCTTATCCAGACGGTGCTCGACGACCCGACGGCTCCGCGGGGCAGCCTCGTGCTCGACCTGAGCTGCGTCGCGGCGGCAGCGGCCTACTACTCCGGTGAGCCCAGCCATCGTCGGCTGCTGAACCGATGGCTGGCCCAAGCGGGCCGCGAGCCGAGCGCACCGGCGCACCGCCCGGCCCCGTTTCCCTCGGGTTCGGCCGAGCTGCAACGCGCCTACGTCCGGATCTACGCCGACATGCCCGACGCCCCGCACGGTCGACCGACCAGTCTGGACGAGCGTTGGACGCAGCCGGGACCGGCGGCAATCGAGCCGTACCGCAGGCTCGTCGCGGGCTTGGCGGCCTACGTGACCGAGGCCAGTGGGCCCGCCGCCCGGGACCTGACGAAGGCAATCGAACTGCTCACCCAACGCGGCCAGCGGGGATTTGACTACGCGATGGCGCCGCTGGCCTGGACGCTGTTGGACACCGGGCGGTGGACCGCGCTGGCGACACTGCTCGAAGCGACCGCAGCGGTGCCCGCCCTCGGGCTGCTCGACATCGAAACCTGGGCTTGCCGAGCGCAACTGATGGCCTATCGGGGCGATCGGGCGGGAGCCCGCCAGGCGCTGGACCGGGCCCGCCGCGAGTCGTCGCCGGCCGGCGACTCCCGCGCCACCGAGGTCGCACTCGCCCGCGCCGCGGCCTGGCGGGCCATCTGCGTCGGCGACTTCGAAGCCGCCCATCACGGGTTCCGGGAGCTGTTCGGGCCCGATGGCACGCCAGCACATTTCGTGGTGTCCTACCGCGCCATCGCCGACCTGGCGTGGACGGCGGCCCGCAGCGGCCGGACGGAGGAGACCCGGCCACTGATCGTCGCCATTGCGGCGCAACTGGGTTCGGATCCGCCGGTTCGGCTGGCGCTATTGCGGCACCAGGCCTTGGCATTGGTCGCCAACAACCCGCAAGAGGTCGAACGGCACCACCGGCTGGCCGCCTTCGATCCGGCGGGCGACGAGTGGCCGTTGGAACGCGCCCGCGCCCGGCTGCACTACGGCGAATGGCTGCGTCGCGCGCGCCGTCCCGCCGAAGCGCGGACCGTGCTGACGGCGGCGCTCGAGGTCTTCCAACGCCTTGGCACGTTGCCGCTCACCGAGATTGCCAATGCCGAGTTGCGCGCCGCCGGGAGCACTCCGGCAACGGCACCCGCCGCGGACGCCTTCGATGCGTTGACCGCCCAGCAACGACAGATCGCCATGCTGGCCGCCTCCGGGTTGACCAACCGCCAGATCGGCGACCGGCTCAACCTGTCCCCACGCACGATCGGATCGCACCTCTATCAGGTGTATCCGAAACTGGGCATCAGTCGGCGTCACGAACTGCACGTGTTCGCTCGACTTGGGGCGACGTCGCTGCGGTAGCCGCCTCGGGCCCCAGGTACTGCGGGCCCCTCGGCCCCAGCCCGGACCGGGTGGCCAGCCGAACGCCCGCATCGGCGATGGTCCGCAACTCGGCCAGTCGCGCGTGCTGCCAGGCCTGGAGCGCGGCCACCGGCAGGGCGCGATCGGGCCGCCAATCGGCAAGCGCGCCAGCCAGTCCGGCCGCATCGCCGAAGGCCTTCGACGTCCCCGAAGCGGTGTGCGGACGCACCGTGCCCGCCGCGTCACCGAGCAACGCGACGCGCTCGGTCACCAGCTGGGTGGGCGCCAGGTCGAACACCGGTTGCAGGAAGACCCGCGAGGCCTCCACTAATTCGAAGAACGGGCGCGGAAGCTCGCGCTCGGCGAGTTCGAGCAACGCGCCCTGCGAACGATCGGTCAGTTCGCCGGGCGGAAGGAACTGATCGAACCGCTGGCCGTCACGACCGGTAAGCAGCTCGCCGAGCCGCGCGGGCGCGGTGTTGACGTACCAAACCCAGTTCACGCGACGCCGACCCGGCGCGCGTTCGCCGGCCACCCCAGGCACCAGGTAACACAGCAGCTGCAGGCCGGGGATGGCGAACATGGTGAACCGTTCGGCGAGCAGTTCGACGAGGTGCTCGGGGACGTCGGCTTCGGGTTCCAGGCCTCGGAAGGCGACGTAGCCGGAGTAGGTGAGCTCGTCGCGCCCGGTGAGTAGCCGTCTGGTGGTGGAGCCGATGCCGTCGGCGCCGACCAGGAAGTCCCCGACCGAGGCATGTCCGTCACCGAAGGTCGCGGTCACGCGGCCGTCGTCCTGGGTCAGCTCGGTCAAGGTGCTGTCCATGCGCATGTCCCCGAGCGGTTCGCGCAGGGCCTGGTAGAGCGTGTCCCAAGCCGTCATCCACTGCGGGGCCGAATACCGCTGCGGCGCGCCATGACGCTGGAGGTGCTGACGTTCGGACAACGCGACGCTGACCGAGGGCACCGACCGGCCCAACCGGGCGAGCAGGTTGGCCACCTCGGCTTGCATGACGATGCCGGCGCCACGTGGTTGGGTGCGGTCGACGGACCGCTCGTAGACCGCGACGTCGGCTCCGGCGAAGCTCAATTCGTGGGCGGCGGCCAGCCCGCCAAGCGAGCCACCTACGACGAGTGCGCGCACGTCAGCGGAACGCCCGGGCGTAGCGCACCGGGTGGGGGAGGTCTCGGCCGAGGTGTTCGGCGGCTTGCCGGATCCAGGCGGGATTGCGCAGCAGCACGCGGGCCAAGAACACCGCGTCGGCCTCCCCGTCGGTGACGATGGCGTCGGCCTGCTCTGGCTCGGTGATGAGTCCCACTGCAGCAGTAGGTATCTCGACCTCCTTGCGGATTCTGGACGAGAACGGGACTTGGTAGCTGGGTGCGACGGGGATGTTGGCGTCGGGGGCCGACCCGCCCGAGGACACGTCGATCAGGTCGACGCCGAGCCGTTTGAGCCGGACGGCCAGTTCGACGGTGTCGGCCAGGGTCCAACCGGGCCGCTCGTCGTCGGTGTCGCCGGCCAGCCAGTCGGTGGCCGAGACGCGGACGAACAGCGGCAACTCGGCGGGCCAGTTCGCGCGCACCGCTTCGACGACCTCCAGGGCAAACCGCATGCGGTGCTCCAACGGGCCGCCGTATTCGTCGTGACGGTGGTTGGAGTGCGGAGATAGGAATTGATGGATCAGATAGCCGTGAGCGCCGTGGATTTCGAGGGTTTGGAAGCCGGCGTCGGCGGCGCGCCGGGCTGCCGAGGCGAACGCCTCGACGGTGGCCTTGATGTCGTCGACGGTGAGCTGCACGGGGGCGGGCAACCTGCCGAACGGTACGTCACTGGGCCCCACCGTCGTCCAGTCCTGGTGCGGCGGCCGGGTGTCGTCGGGCCACGGGACGCCGGTGGAGCCCTTGCGGCCGGCGTGCACCAGCTGAATTCCGGGCACCGTGCCCTGGGCCTTCAGGAAATCGGTGATACGGCGAAACGCTGCTGCCTGACGTTGATTCCAGAGCCCAAGGTCGTAGTGGCTGCTGCGGCCCGCGGGGTCGACGGCGGTCGCCTCGACCATGACCAGCGCTGCGCCGGCCACGGCACGGGACCCGAGGTGCTGCAGGTGCCAATCGGTGGGGGAGCCGGTGTCGGGTCCCTCCGGTACGGCGGCGAACTGCATCATCGGCGACATCCACGCCCGGTGGGCGAAGGTGACCTCACGCAAGGTCAAGGGTGAGAACAGATGTGGCATCGGGTGGCCTCCTGAGGCGTGTCGTACCGTCGCTCACCACTCTCGTCGATCGGTCGCGGGCTCGTCCATGGCGCTGGCGGCCATCGAGTGGACCGTAGGTGGTAACTCGGCAATTCCCGCTAGCAGCAATGTGCAGTGCCGCGGCGTGGCTCTATTGTCAGGCTTCCAGGCTGGTGCCGTCATCAGTCACATGACTGATGACGGCAGGGCGCGCGCCGGTCACCCTGGTAGCGACGTGCACACGGGAGAGGACAGCGAGCATGCCGATGGCCTCGGGCAGCGTGGGACGGCCGGTCAACCGCGTCGAAGGAGTCGACAAGGTCACCGGCCGGGCCCGCTACACCGCCGACGTCGAGGTTCCCGGGCTCGGCCATGCGGTGCTCGTGCAGGCCGCGGTCCCGCACGGCCTCGTCACCGAGGAGTCGCTGCGCGACAGCGCCGATCGGGCCGGCCGGGCACCTGGGGTCTGGTACGTATTGACTCCGCTGAACTGCCCCGAATTGCAGCCTTTGCCAGAGGATTTGACGTACGACCTGCCACTGGAGCGTCGACCCCCGCTGTCGGATCTGACCGTGCAATACGTGGGCCAGCACATGGCGATGGTGGTCGCGGACACGCTCGAGAACGCCACCCATGCGGCCTCGCTGTTCGCCTTGGAGTACACACTCGAACCGGCCCAGCTGAGCGCTGCCGCGGTGTTGGCTCAGCCGCAGCCGCCCGACGAGAAGGGTGGGCAGATCCGCTACGGCAGCTACCTGCCCGACCACTTCGTCAAGCTGGGCGAGGAGAAGCTGCAAGACCGCCGCGGAGCTGCCCCCGACCCGGAGGCCGTCGCGAGCCGCGTCGACGCGCACTACGCCACGCCGATGCACGCGCACTATCCGATCGAGTTGTCGGCGACGATCGCGCAGTGGGACGGCGACGAGCTGACCATCCACGACAGCACGCGGTGGATCACCGGCGAGCGACGGGCGGTGGCCAGCTATCTCGGAATGTCGGAAGACCGGGTGCGCATCCTGTCCCCGTTGGTGGGTGGGGCGTTCGGGTCGAAGAGCTTTCTGTGGATGCACGTGGTGTTGTGCGCGGTGGCCGCCCGAGCGGTCGGTCGCGCAGTCAAGGTCGTGCTCACTCGTGATCAGATGTTTACCTCGACGGGTCACCGCCCCCGCACCGAGCAAGACCTGACCCTGCTCGCCGATGGAGCCGGCCGGATTCTCAGCACCGAGCACCACACCCTGACCGAGACCTCGACCGTCGCCCACTTCTGCGAGCCCGCGGGGCTTTCCACCAGATTCTTGTACGAATCCCCGCATCTGGTGGTGTCGCATCGCACGGCCCGCATCAACGCGCCCACTCCGTGTTTCATGCGGGGCCCCGGTGAGGCGCCCGGCTTGTTCGCGCTGGAGGTCGCCATCGACGAACTCGCCGAGCGGGTGGGCTGCGACCCGCTCGAGCTGCGGATCCGCAACCACGCCGACGTCGACCAGGCCGGCGGCAAACCGTGGTCGGGCAAGCACCTGCTGCAGTGCTACGAGACGGGTGCGCAGCGCTTCGGCTGGCGGGACCGGCCCCGCGCGGCCCGCTCGATGCAGCGCAACGGCGTACGGGTCGGCTGGGGGATGGCCACCGCCACCTATCCCGGCCGTCGGATGGCCGCGGGCTGCCGCGTCGTGACCGATGCCGACGGGCACGTGCAATTCGCCTCGGCCACACACGAAGTCGGCACCGGAGTGCGCACCGTGATGACCCAGCTCGCCGCCGACGTCACCGGCCTGCCGATGGACCGGGTGAGCTTCCTGTCCGGCGATTCCCGGTTTCCCGCCGCCCCCTACAGCGGAGCCTCGCAGACCACGGCGACCGTCGGCTCGGCGGTCTTCGCGGCCGCCACCGAATGGCGGCGCCGCTTCGCCGCCGCGGTCGTGGCCGACCGCGACTCCACCTTCTTCGGGGCGAATCCCGAGGAGGTGGACGTGGCGGGCTGCACACCCGGGGCCTATCACTCCGGGCTGAGCTTCGAGGTCAGCAGCGACGCGGGGGACCAGAGCTCGCAGGCCATCCAGTCCTTCGGTGCGCACTTCTGCGAGGTCGAGGTCGACGAACAGATCGGGCGGGCCAGTGTCGTTCGATGGGTGGCGGTCATGGACTGCGGACGGGTGCTCAATCCCAAACTCGCCCGCAACCAGGTAATGGGCGGCATCACCTTCGGGCTCGGCATGGCTCTGCTGGAACAGGTTCCGTACGACGAAGCGACCGCGCTGCCCATCGGCGAGTACTACCTGCCCACCCATGCCGACCGCCCCGAATTCGACATCTCCTTCCTCGACCGGCCCGACTACGGGCTCGATCCGATCGGAGTGCGCGGCATCGGCGAAATCGGAACCTGCGGCGTCCCCGCGGCCATCGCCAACGCCATCCACCACGCCACCGGCAAGCGGCTGCGTGACCTGCCGATCACCCTGGAGCACCTGATGATCCCCTACCAGCCGCAGGAGCCCAGTCATGACCAGTAGCTCCATCGAACACGGCACCGAATCTGACACCGAATCTGACTCGGGCCCTGGATATCTGGTGGCACTGCGCATCAACGGCGAGCCTTACCGCATCCCGATCGACGTCCGCTCCACTCTGCTGGACGTGCTCCGCGAACGACTGCATCTGACCGGCACCAAGAAGGGGTGTGATCACGGCCTGTGTGGTGCGTGCACCGTGGCGCTGGACGGGGAACGCGTGGTGAGCTGCCTGACCCTGGCCGCCTCCGTCGACGGCTCCGAGGTGGTCACGATCGAAGGACTCGCCGCCGAGGCGACGCTGCACCCGGTGCAGCAAGCCTTCCTCGACTGCGACGGATTCCAATGCGGTTACTGCACGCCGGGTCAGGTCTCGTCGGCCAGGGCGATGCTCGAGGAATTCCAGCGCGGTGACCTGAGCACGGCGACCTTCGACGGCACCCGCGCCGAGGTGATCGACGGATGCACCCGGCTGAGTAGGCCCGAGATCCGAGAACGCATGGCCGGCAACATCTGTCGCTGCGGCGCGTACGCCAACATCGTCGAGGCCATCGAATCCGTCGCCCCCGAGCGCCGCCGATGAAGACCTTCGAGTTCCGGCACGCCACCAGCGTCGCGGACGCCATGGACGCGGCCGCCGCGGGGGCGAAGTACCTCGCCGGTGGGACCAATCTCCTCGATCTGATGAAGGGCGGCGTCGAACGGCCGTCGGCGCTGATCGACCTTCGGCGCTTGGGGCTGACGTCGATCACCTCGACCGACAACGGTGGCGTGTTCGTCGAAGCGGGGGTGAGCAACAGTGCGCTGGCCAACCATCCGCTGATTCGCACCCAGTACCCGGTGGTTTCCCACGCGATCCTCAGCGGTGCCACCACCCAGCTGCGCAACATGGCCACCACGGGGGGAAACCTGTTGCAACGCACCAGATGTCCTTACTTCATGGAGGTGGCATTCGCGGCGTGCAACAAGCGCAACCCCGGAAGTGGGTGCGCCGCCAGGGCTGGGTTCCACCGGGAACACGCCATCTTCGGCGCCAGTGACCACTGCGTGGCGACCCATCCTTCGGATCTCGCCGTGGCACTGGCCATCCTGGATGCGGTAGTGCACGTGCAGGACTCAACGGGCCGACGCAGCATTCCGATCGACCAATTCTTCGCCCTGCCTGGCGACACCCCCGAGGTCGACAACACGATGCGGCCCGGCGAGCTGATACTCGGGATCGAGTTGCCGCCCTCTGA
>JAHFVB010000091.1:0-8288 GCA_023264755.1 Mycobacterium sp.
CTGCTGGCCGACATGCATGACTTGACGGGCGGCATGGACGACATCGACGCGCTGACACCGAAGTTGGTGGCTCAGTTCCCGCCGATCATCGCGACGGCGACCGCCATGCAGAACACCATGCAGACCATCCACAGCAGCTTCTCCGGTCTGATCGACCAGATGCAGCAGATGACGGACACCGCCACCGCCATGGGCCAAGCCTTCGACGCGTCGAAGAGCGACGACTACTTCTATCTGCCACCGGAAGTCTTCGCCAACCCCGACTTCCAGAAGGGACTCAAGCTGTTCCTGTCCCCGGACGGCAAGGCGGCCCGGCTCATCATCACCCATGACGTCGATCCGGCCACCGAACAAGGGATCTCGACCGTCGACGACGAGCTCATCGCGGCACACGAGGCGGTGAAGGGCACCGCCCTGTCCACCGCGGACATCTCCCTTACCGGTACCGCGGCCACCTACCGCGACATCCAGTCCGGCGCGAAGTACGACACGATGATCGCCGCGTTCGCAGCGTTGACGCTCATCTTCCTGGTCATGATCATCATCACCCGGGCGATCGTCGCGTCGCTGGTCATCGTCGGCACGATCGTGTTGTCGCTCGGCGCGGCATTCGGCCTCTCGGTCCTGGTGTGGGAGCGGATCGTCGGCATCGAGCTGAACTGGATCGTGCTGGCCTTCGCCGTGATCATCCTGATGGCCGTCGGCAGCGACTACAACCTGCTGCTCGTCTCACGGTTCAAGGAGGAGATCGGTGCCGGCATCAAGACCGGCATCATCCGGTCCATGGGCAGCACCGGCAGCGTCGTGACCGCCGCCGGCCTGGTGTTCGCGTTCACCATGGGCTCGATGGTCTCCGGCGACCTGCTCAACGTGGGCCAGGGCGGCACCACCATCGGCATCGGCCTGTTGCTCGACACCCTGATCGTGCGGTCACTGATGACACCGTCGATCGCGGCGCTGCTCGGCAGGTGGTTCTGGTGGCCACTGCGGGTGCGCTCACGGCCCGCGTACCAGGCCCCGAGCCAGCCCCCGAGCCAGCCCCCGAGCCAGGAAGCGCCGACCGCGCCGGTGCCAACCTCGACTCCCGAGGTGTGATGCATCAGACCACCCGGATCCACACCACGGCACCATCGATACCCCCAGGGGTATTAGACTGAGGGGGTAGGTTGCTCTGCACCAAGGAATCCAAACCGCCGGCAGCGAGTCGGCACTCCGAGTGAAAGGCAATTCGTGATGGACGTTTTGGAAGTCGACCCGATCGGGGCGAGGAAGCTCGCGGACGAGTCCGGGGCCATGCTGCTCGACGTTCGCGAGGATGACGAGTGGATGGCGGGGCACGCTCCCGGCGCCGTCCACGTGTGCCTCGGCGACCTGGACCCGCACACCCTCGACACGGCAGGACCGGTCGTCGCGGTGTGCCGGTCGGGCGGCCGCTCCGGCATGGCGGCCACGAAGCTCGCGGGTGCCGGGATCGTCGTCTACAACATGGTCGGCGGCATGACGGCGTGGGAAGCGATCGGGCAACCCGTGATCCGCGACGACGGTACGGCCGGCACCGTCATCTGATCGGGCCGCCGGCGCCCCAGCGAGTTACCCGGCAAGTCGTTCGGGCTCAACCGAAGACGCTCTCGACGAACGCTTCCGAACCCGCCTTCCAGGCGACGACGAAGTTGCCGACGTCGTCACGGCTGATGGCCAAGCTGGGGCAAAACCAGCTTCCGCCGTCATCGGTGAGGAAATGGGGCGAGCCGATCACGCCACGGGCACGCCCCTCGGCCCAGTCGGCCTGGACCGCCGCGGACGTCGCTTCCGCGTCGAGCGGCTCCAAGCCGAAGCGGTCGGCAATCGGGGCGACGACCTCGGGTCGTCCGACGTCGAGGCCTTCCTCGAACACGGCGTTGCGCACCGCCAGTCCGACCTCCTCGACCAGTACGGGATCACCGGTGCGGTCGGCGGCGGCGGTCAGCGCATACGCGGCCATCGACGTGTTCGGGAAGGCCTCGACGGAGAACCCCGTGAACAAGTCGGGGCGCACCGCCGCCCGCAGCGCCACCAGCTCCGCTTCGACGTGGTGGGCGTCGAGCGGCTTGCCGTTGATGAGCTCGAGCGGCCAGGCTCGAATGCGCAACCGCGGTTCGGTGAGCCCGCGTTGGTCGCGACGGTCCACCAGCGTGCGTAGCCCGACGTGGGTGAACGGACAAAGGACGTCGGCGAATACCTCGACGCTGCGCATGACAGCGACGCTACCCGGCCAACTGTCGAACCGTCGATGACATGCCGTCAGATGCCCCGCCGGACGGGCACCCGCGGCTAGACTGACCGCCGACCCAGACCGTACGACGTCACCGACGACAGGTGCGTCGCCAAACGAAGGCGGGGTGGCCGATGTGGAGCCGCAGGCCACCATTGCGATCGGTCGGTTCCGACCCGGACTATAGGTTCACCCTCGCGAACGAGCGGACGTTCCTGGCGTGGGTTCGCACCGGATTGGCCCTGCTCGCCGGCGCGGTGGCGTTGGCCAGCTTCGTGCACGACTTCGGCCCCCGGTCGCTGCGGGTCTCGATCACGGCGTTCCTGCTGATTCTGTCGCTGATCGTCACGGTCGGCGCGTATGTGAGGTGGGATCGCACCGAGCGAGCCCTACGTGAAAACCGCTCGCTGCCAACGGATCCGCTACCCAGGATCATGGTCGGCGGCGTGGCGATCGTCATCGCCGGAGCCGCCGCCATGATATTCCTCGCCAAGACCGGCCTATGACGGACTCGGAGCTGGTGGACGTCGGGGCGCAGGCCGAGCGCACCGCACTCGCCTGGCAGCGCACCGGCATCGGGGCGATCGCCATCGGTGCGCTGTCGATGCGCGAGCACCTGTACCAACACGTCGTGCCACCGTGGCCGGGAGTGCTGTTCACCGTGGTGGCCGGCTTCGGCGTCGTAGTGCTGGTCCCGCAACGGTATCGACGCGTGGTGGGCAACGTTCGGGCCGGAACCACGCCGCTGTCTCGCAGGATGGTGCCCGGCGTAACCCTGGTGCTGGTGCTGTTCACGATCGCCATCGGCGCCGACCTGCTGCTCGGTTGAGCACCACCCCGCCTGCGTCCGCCGTCAGTAGAAGCGTTGGCCCGCTTGGCCATTCCCGTCAGGTCGACTGGCCCTGGCCGGCCTCGGCGAACTCACAGAACGCGTCGTAGGCCCGGGCACCGTAGATGGTGGCCGGTCCGCCATGCATCATGATGGCGACCCCGATGACCTCGGCCGCCTCCTGCTTGGTGGCTCCCGCGCGGACCGCCGCCCGCGCGTGCGAGGCGATGCATCCGTCGCAGCCCTCGACCACGCCGATCACCATTGCGATCAATTCCTTGAGCTTGGCCTCGACGGCGCCGGTGCCCAGCGCCGCCCGGCTCAGGGCTCCGAAGCCGTCGTAGACCTCGGGAATCACTTGGCGCAGCGCGCGGTGCTGCGGGTTCAACTCGTGGAGCACGTTGGAGTAGTGATCGTGGGCTGTCATGCCCCGAACCTAGCTTGCCGAGCGCCTCCAGCGGCAGAGCCCTTTGGCCCTTCAGTTGGACTGGGCGCCTACGGTTTCGGTCACGAGTTCGCTGCGGCAATCTGCGCGCGCACGTCGGCCATGTCGAGCTCCTTGACCCTGGTGACGAGGTCCTCGAGGGCTGCCGCGGGCAGGGCTCCGGGCTGGCGATAGACGAGGATGCCGTCGCGGAACGCCATGATCGTGGGGATCGAGCTAATCTCCAACGCCGCGGCCAACTGCTGTTCGGCCTGGGTGTCGACCTTGGCGTGGACGACGTCCGGATGGGCCTGCGCCGAGCGTTCGAATACCGGGGCGAAGGCTCGGCACGGGCCGCACCACGACGCCCAGAAGTCGACGAGCACGATGGAATGCCCCGCGATGGTGGTCGGGAACTCCGCGGTGGTCAGGTTGATGGTGGACATTGCGCTTCCTTTCTCGGGGTTGATCGAAATGCTCAGGCGAGACCCTTGAGCATGAGGTTCCAGTACATGAACGGCAGCCCGTACTTCTTCAGGTACCAGTAGGCCCGGTGGGGCGTGGTCGGATTCAACAGCGGGAACGACGGTTCCAGGTTGAAGTCGTAGTCGAACTCCGCGAGCAGCATGTCGTGCGACGACGTGACGATCGGGCACGACGAGTACCCGTCGTAGGACGCCCGCAGCGGCTGCCCGGTGAGGAAGGCGTCGACGTTGTCGACCACGACGGGGGCCTGCTTGCGAATGGCCGCCCCGGTCTTGGAGTTCGGTGACGAGCCGGCGTCACCGAGCGCGAACACGTTGGGGTACCGCACGTGTTGCATCGTGTGCTTGTCGATATCGACGTAACCGTTCGCGTCACCGGTCGACAGCGGGCTGGACTTGATCCAGTCCGGCGCCGACTGTGGTGGCACGACGTGCAGTACGTCGTAGGGCAGCATGAGGTCGCTGCCACCCACTCCGACACTCGTCACCGCGACCTTGCGGGCCTCGCCGTCCACCGATGTCAGTTCCGACCCGGTGTGCAGCTGGATGCCGTAGTCGGCGATGACCGCATCGAGGCTGTCCGCGATCGCCGGGATGCCGAAGGGCCGGGCGCCGGGCAGGACCAGGTGAACGTCGATGTCCTTGAGTACCCCCTGCTTTCGCCAGTAGTCGGCCGCCAGGTAGGCGATCTTCTGTGGCGCTCCGGCGCACTTGATGGCACCGGACGGCATCGTGAACACGGCAGTGCCCGAGCGTAGGTTGCGGATGTACTCCCATGTGCGCGGCGCGAGGTCGAACCGGTAGTTCGAGGACACCCCGTCGTGCCCGAGGGCCTCCTCGAGGCCCTCGGTCCGGTTCCAGTCGAGCTGGATGCCGGGGCAGACGACCAACACGTCGTACTCGTAGCTGGCGCCGTCGGCGCACGTGACCGTGTTCGCCTCTGGATCAATGGCGCTGGCGGCGTTCTTGATCCAGGTCGCGCCCTTGGGCATGACGGAGGATTCGTCGCGTTCGGTCGTCGCAGCCCGCGCCTGACCGCCGCCGACGAGCGTCCACAGCGGTTGGTAGTAGTGCTTGGCGGACGGTTCGATGACGGCGACGTCGGTGTAACCCTTGCGCAGCATGCGCGCGGCGACGGTGATGCCGGCGGTGCCGCCACCCACGATCAGGACCTGATGTTTGGCGCTGGTAATGATGTTGTCCTCCTTGTCTTTCAGACGTGTCTTTCAGACGCTCTGGTGGGCTTCTTCCCAGGCGCCGTAGCCGCCCAGGATGTCACTGACGTCGGTGAATCCGTGGTAGCGCAGCAGGCTGGCCGCGACCGACGACCGATAGCCGCCCGCGCAGTAGACGACCGTCGGCTTGCTCGGGTCGAGTTCGCCCAGTCGGGTGGGCAGTTGGCCCACGGGGATGGGGATCGCGTTCGGGATGGTGCCGGCCTCGACCTCGCCCGGGTTGCGGACGTCGACGATCTGCAGCTCGGCGAGCTGAGCCGCCCGCTCGTCGAAGGCCTTGGCCGTCAGGCGCGAGGCGACCTCGACGTCGTCCTGGTGGGTGAACATCACTTGGAACGGCTCGGCCACGTATCCGACCACTCGGTCGAATCCGATCCGGGCCAGTCGGTTCTTGCCTTCGAGCTCTTGGCCGGGCTCGGTGAAGAGCACGACGTCGACGTCATGCGGCAGCACCGAACCGGCGAACTCGGCGTAGCGGCCTTGGAGCCCGATGTTGATGGCGCCGCGCAGGTGACCCAGGGCGAACTCCTCCGGAGTGCGGCCATCGACCAGCATGGCGCCACCGTTCATGGCCGCCCGGACCTGGGCGTAGCTCATCGCCTCCGGCATCTTGGCCTCGTCGAGCAGTTCGCGGTCCTTGCGGTTGAGGATCGCGTCGTAGACGAAGTAGCCCGGGGCGGGCGGCTGACCCTCGGTGACGAGGTTCATGAACGTCGCCTTGTCCGGGGCCCGCAGCGCGTAGTTCGTCGCCTTCTGGTCGCCGATCGTCGACCACAGGTCGGTCGACAGATTCTTGCCACAGGCCGAGCCGGCCCCGTGCGCGGGGTAGACCCGAGTCGCGTCCGGCAGCGTCATCAACTTGTCGTGCAGTGAGTCATACAGCTTGTCGGCCAGTTCTTCGCGCGTGAAGCCGATGGAGGCCAACAGGTCGGGTCGGCCCACGTCGCCGATGAACAACGTGTCACCCGTCATCACGCCGTAGGGCACCTGGTCGTCGGCGTGCTCGTAGACCACGACGCTCATCGACTCGGGCGTGTGCCCCGGGGTGTGGCGGAACTCGAGCGTCACCTCGCCCAGCGAATAGCGTTGTCCGTCGGCCATGCCCATGGACTCGAACTCGGTTTCGGCGACCGAGGAGTACACGATCTTGGCTCCGGTGGCCTTGGCCAGTTCGAGGTGGCCGGACAGGAAGTCGGCGTGAAAGTGCGTCTCGATGACGAGCTCGATGTGCAGCCCGAGCCGCTCGGCGTCGGTCACGTATTCGGCGACGTCGCGTTGCGGATCGACGACGACCGCGCGACCAGTGGTTTCGTCACCGATCAGGTACGACGCGTGGGAAAGGCAATCCAAGTAGTACTGCTGGAGGATCATCGACGTCTGCTTTCTCTTGAAGCCGTGGCAAAGCCTTCGTGGCATATACCCCTACGGGTATATCAAGTGCCGTTCGCGGGATCT
This sequence comes from Mycobacterium sp., assembly GCA_023264755.1. Lineage (GTDB taxonomy): Bacteria > Actinomycetota > Actinomycetes > Mycobacteriales > Mycobacteriaceae > Mycobacterium. Next base: position 6,680 of record JAHFVB010000091.1, read on the forward strand.
TATTCCGATGTTGACAATACCCATAGGGGTATGGATACCATCGTGTCATAACATACCCCCGTCGGTATCGAAGGCATAGTGTCCTTAGTCACCGCCGGGCCTGCCGGAAGGAGTCTGGCACCGTGATCGCCTTGACCATTGCCCTCGCCGTGCTCGTCGGCGTTGCCCTTGGCCTCCTCGGCGGGGGCGGATCGATCTTGACCGTCCCGCTGCTCACCTACGTCGCGGGCATCGAACCCAAGCACGCCATCGCGATGTCACTGCTGGTGGTTGGGGTGACCAGCGCCTTCGCCGCGATCACCCATGCCAGGGCCGGCCGGGTCCGGTGGCGCGTCGCGGTGTTCTTCGGCCTATCGGCGATGGCCGGCGCCTACGCAGGTGGCCGGGTGGCGCACTTCATTCCGGGTTCGGTGCTCCTGGTGGCCTTCGCGGTGATCATGATCGCCGCCGGCATCGCGATGCTGCGCGGACGCCGCGAGACCGAGGGGACCGATGCCGACCAGCCCCTGCCGGTGCTGCGGATCGTCATCCTGGGCTTGGTCGTCGGAGCAACCAGCGGACTGGTCGGTGCCGGCGGCGGCTTCCTGCTGGTCCCCGCGCTCGCGCTGTTGGCCGGACTGCCGATGCCCGCCGCGGTCGGTACCTCGCTGGTCATCATCTCGGTACAGTCCTTCGCCGGCCTCGCGGGACACCTCGCCAGTGAACAACTCGATTGGCGCCTCGCGGCTTTCGTGACGGCCGCGGCCATCGTCGGGGCACTGATCGGCGGTCGGCTCGTCGCATACGTCAACCCGGCCACGCTGCGCCAAGCCTTCGGCTGGTTCGTGCTGTTGATGGCGGCGGTGATCCTGGCTCGCGAGGTCGACCCCGCCGTCGGCACGGCCGTCGGTGTGCTGACCCTGGCCGCCTGGCTCGTGTCGATCGCGTGTACGCGTTACGCCCACTGCCCGCTGCGGCGGGTGCTTCACTTGCGCTCGGCCGACACGGCCGCAGCCTGAGCCCCAGTGCGTCGCGGGCATATACCCCGGTGGGTACGGTGTTGTCACTGAGTACATGGACGAAGGGAAGTGCAATGGTTGGAGACGAAGACGCCATCGCCGCAGTGTTGAACCGGTTGCGCCGGGCCCAGGGCCAGCTGGCCGGGGTCATCTCGATGATCGAGCAGGGGCGCGACTGCAAGGACGTGGTTACCCAGCTCGCCGCCGTCTCCCGCGCGCTGGACCGCGCCGGTTTCAAGATCGTCGCCACCGGGATGCGGGAATGCCTGACGGGAGAAAGCGCGGACGGCACTCAGCCGCTGACGGAAGTCGAGTTGGAGAAGCTGTTCATGGCCCTGGCGTAACGCCTCGCCCAACTCGTGGCCGGCCAGACGCCCAGCCCGTCACTGCTCGCTGTTCGACCGTCCGCTGGCCCCGTCGATGAAGTCGCTGAGTGCCCGGTCCCAGTCGGCAAGCCGGCCCCGGTCCAACCAGCGCCGAAGCAACGCCCACGTACCGACGAGCGTCGCCACCACGGAAAGCCAGAGCAATCCGGCGGCGCTAACGGCATATTCGGCGGCCGCGCTGGCCGGCAGCGGCGCCGCGACTTGATCGCCGCGTTCGTCGACCCA
>JAHFVB010000091.1:8298-11895 GCA_023264755.1 Mycobacterium sp.
AGACGTTCACGTGATCGCCCAGCGCCACCTTATCCGGGGTGGACACGGTGCCGACGTGACTGCCGGTCTCGGTGTTCCATTGCGCAGGCGCATTGAAGGACACGGTGTCCTTGTGGACGGTCGTCGTGCCGTCCTCGAGCACCCGCGCTGACACGAGGTGCCTTTGCCGCGCTTGCTCGGCGGACAACTGAACCCGCGCGTCGTGTACGGCGGTGCCAAACGCCGCGGCGATCGGCACCACGATCACGGCCAGTATCGCGGCGACGCACACCGCCCACGCCTCGAACCGGTCGCTGCCGCGCACCAACTCATTGCGTCCCCACAGCCGCATGAACCAATTGCGACCGACGCCAATGGTGAAGGTCTGCATCACATCTCCTTTTCGAGTCCCTTCGAGCGGCGCCGCGGGCGACGTCATCACTACAGTGATCGTGAACATCGCCGCCCAATGCCCCAAGGGCACAAGGTCCTACATGTCGCGGCGGACGTCCCGACGAGCGTCGGTCGTGGTCACCGGGGGGGCCGGGACCTACGGCTACCGGCTAGGGACCAACGACTCCATCGCCGAACCGGCTTCGCGCCATAGCCTGCAAGCACCGGGCGCGACCCGGTCGATGGTCACATAAGGAGCCGCCATGTCCGCGACGGGAACGCGATGCGACGCGCCCGGCCTGGCCTCGACGACTCCGCCCACGTCCGCCACCCTCGTCGACGGCGCGACGGTCGAGCTCCGCCGCCTGGGCCCCGATGACTACGACGCCCTGGTCGAACTGGCGCTGACACTCACCGACCGGGAGCGTTACCTGCGCTTCTTCACGCTGCGACCGGCGTGTCTGGACGAGTGGGTGCGCTCGCTCGCGACCTCCTCCTCCTCCTCCTCCTCCTCCTCCTCCTCCGACGACGACGACGACGACGACGACGACGACCAGTACGCACTCGGCGTATTCGAGGACGGCAGCCTCATCGCAACGGCGAACTACGTGATGACGTCGCAACCCGGATACGCCGAGGTGTCCGTCATCGTCGCCCATCTGCAGCACGACCGAGGCATTGGCACCGCAGTCCTGCAGTTGCTGGGAATCATCGCGCACCGCAGGGGAATTCACCACTTCGTTGCCGACGTGCTCGCCGAGAACCACCCCCTGCGCAAGGTCGTCGTCGACGCCGGCTGGCCGTGCACGTGGCATCGCGACGGGTCCGTCTACAGCATCGACCTGGACCTCGACGCCTTCTCCAGCACAGATCGGACGTGACATGTCGACCGCAGCAACGCAATCCCCCATCGTCGTCGCCGTCGACGGCTCTCCGGAGTCCGATTCGGCCGTGGCCTGGGCAGCCCGCGAAGGCGCGCTGCGCGACGCCGAGGTCGCGTTGTGGCACGTGATATCGCCGGTGCTGGTCACCGTGCCCGTGGAACCGATGTTCAATGCCCCCGAGTTCTACGAGCAGAGCGCTCGGCACATTCTCGAGCAGGCCGAAAAGACCGTTCATTGGTCCTGGGCCGGTTCTGGAGCGGTGAAGGTGCGGACGGTAACCGCCCACGCCGCCGTCGTCCCAGCCCTGGTGGAGGCCTCTGAGACGGCGCAGTTGGTGGTCGTCGGCACCCGCGGAAGGGGCCGGCTGGCGCGCCTGTTGCTCGGTTCGGTGAGCAGTGGCCTGCTGCACCGCGCGCACTGTCCCGTGGCGGTGCTGCACGCCGAGGCCGACACCCACGAACCCAACGGCCCCGTCGTGGTTGGCATCGACGGATCCGAGGCGTGCGAAGCGGCCACCGGACTGGCGTTCGACGAAGCCTCCAGGCGCGATGTCGAATTGATCGCAGTGCACGCCTGGAGTGACGTCGGTGTCGACCTGATGGTGGACGTCGACTGGCACGAATACCGAGACGAGGGCCGGGCGTTGTTGACCGAACGGCTCGCCGGCTGGCAGGACCGATATCCCGACGTACGCGTCCAGCAACGGGTCGTCTGTGACGAGCCGGCGTATTGGCTGACGGAGGAGGCTCGCCGCGCCCAGCTGGTGGTGGTGGGCAGCCGCGGCCGCGGAGGCTTCGCGGAAATGTTGTTGGGATCGACGAGTTCTGCCGTAGCCCAGAGTTCGCCGGCTCCGGTGATCGTCATGCGGGGTCGAGCGGCGATCCCAAACGACGCGGCCAACCCAAACCACGTGAGCTAGAGGAGTACCCCATGAGCATGGAACGTGTTCGGCACTGCGACATCACGATCGTCGTCGACGAAGACGAGGGTGACGGTCGCACTCGCGCCGTGGCCAAGATGGACTGGCGCGGCCGAAAGCTGGTGGGGGTGGGGCGAACTCGGCCCTATGAAGTCCTCCCCGACCGGGCCGCCGAGAAGCTGTCCGTGTCACGCGCACTGTCCGAACTCATTGCCCGGCTCGACGCCGCGGATCTCGACGGCGCATCGGAACGTCCGCTGTCGGCCTCCTGAATCAGGATCGGCACCGGTCCCGGGACCAACGTCGGTCACGTGGTGACTTTCGGCCCTGATGCCGTCGGAGCAGCCACAGCTAGCGTCGAGCCGACACGATCCAAGCCGGAGGTAGACCATGCGTGATACTCGCCCGCCGTCACCTGCGGTGGTCGTAGGAATCGACGGCTCTCGAACCGCGCTCGGCGCCGCGCTATGGGCCGTCGACGAGGCGACGGCCCGCGATGTGCCCCTTCGCCTGGTGTACGCGATCGAACCGAGTGACACCCCAATGACTTCCGAGGACGCCGAACGCTCGCTGCTGACGGCGGAGTCCGCGGTCCGGCAGGTGTTCACCGCGGTCGAGTCCACCGACAAGCCCGTCAAGGTCGAGGTGGAGATCTTGCAGGGGCGGCCCACCGAGAAGTTGCTCGAGGCCAGCCGGGCGGCCCCCATCTTGTGCGTCGGCGCCATCGGCAGCAAACATGCGTCGGCTGGGCGCGTCGGGTCGACTGCGGCCGCCCTGGCCAGCCGGGCACACTGCCCGGTCGCCGTCATCCGTGGAAACCACCAGACCTCGGGCAGTCCCAAGGCGATCGTCGTCGAGGTCGACAAGTCCGCGGAGGGCGAGCTGGTGCTGCAGCGCGGGATCGACGAAGCGGTACTGCGCAACGCGCCTCTGGTGGTGGTCTCCGTATGGCACCCGAATGTCACCGACGTCCACGACACCAGCGCCGTCGCCGAACAGAACAAGCAGCTGACCGCCGTGCTCGAACGGCGGCTGGCGCGCTCGACGCGTGGTCGCCCCGGGCTCGAAGCCAGGACGGTGGCCGCCCCTGGCGGACTGCTCAACTACCTGTCGCGGCACGCACGAGAAGTCCAGCTCGTCGTCGTCGGCCGAGGCCGTGCCCACGGCGTCGCCGAGATGACCGGACCGCCCAGCTACCTCGCCCTGCACGACACCGATTGCTCCGTGCTGGTCTGCGACCCGCACAGTCCGCTGTGATGGCGGCCGATTCCGAGGGCCGAGCAGTGGTGAGGGTGTTTCTGGTCGACGACCACGAGGTCGTCCGACGCGGACTGATCGAACTCCTCAGCGCCGACCCCGACCTCGACGTCATCGGCGAAGCCGGCACCGTCAGCCAAGCCCTCGCCCAAATCCCCGCCCTCC
>JAHFVB010000092.1 GCA_023264755.1 Mycobacterium sp.
GACGCTTTCGGAGTTCGGCGGCATCGACTACCTGGTCAACAACGCCGCGATCTTCGGCGGGATGAAGCTGGACTTCCTGATCACCGTCGACTGGGACTACTACAAGAAGTTCATGAGCGTGAACATGGACGGTGCGCTGCTGTGCACCCGTGCGGTGTATCGCAAGATGGCCAAGCGCGGCGGCGGCGCGATCGTCAACCAGTCATCGACCGCGGCTTGGATGTACTCGAACTTCTACGGCTTGGCCAAGGTCGGCGTCAACGGGCTGACCCAGCAGCTCGCCACCGAGTTGGGCGGGCAGAACATTCGCATCAACGCCATCGCGCCCGGGCCCATCGACACCGAAGCCTACCGCACGACGAAGCCACAGGAAATGGTGGCCGACATCGTGAAGGCAATTCCGCTGTCGCGCATGGGCGAGCCCGAGGACCTCGTCGGAATGTTGCTGTTCCTGCTGTCGGATCAGGCCAAGTGGATCACCGGGCAGATCTTCAACGTCGACGGCGGACAGATCTTCCGCTCATGAGCGAGCCGAAGCTCGGTTACATCGGCTTGGGTAATCAGGGCGCCCCGATGGCCAAGCGGCTGGTGGACTGGCCCGGCGGACTCGTCGTATTCGACACTCGCGTCGAGGCGATGACTCCGCTGGCCGAGCTCGGCGCCGGCGTCGCCGACGACGTCGCCGAGGTGGCTCAGGCCGACGTCATCAGCGTCACCGTGCTGACCGACGCACAGGTGCGCGACGTAGTGGGGCAACTCGCCGCGCATGCGAAACCTGGCACGGTCATCGCCATCCACTCCACGATCGAGCCGGATACGGCAGCCGAATTGTCAGAGCAGCTGCGGCCCAAGGGAATTCATGTCGTCGACGCTCCGGTCAGCGGTGGCGCCGGGGCGGCGGAGAAGGGTGAACTCGCCGTCATGGTCGGGGCCGACGACGACGCGTACGACAAGGTCAAGCCGGTCTTCAAGCAGTGGGCGTCGATGGTGGTCAGAGCGGGCGAGCCGGGAGCGGGCACCCGGATGAAGCTGGCCCGAAACATGCTGACCTTCATCGGGTTCGCCGCCGCCTGCGAGGCCCAGAAACTGGCGGAGGCGGCGGGCATCGACCTGCAGAAGCTCGGGCGCGTGGTGCGGCACAGCGATGCCCAGAGCGGTGGCCCGGGCGCGATCATGGTGCGCGACGACACCAAACCGCTGTCACCCGACCACTTTCTGTACGACATGTTCATGCACACCCGTGGGTTGGCCGAGAAGGACCTGCGCCTGGCCCTCGGGCTGGGCGAAGCCACCGGAGTGCAGTTGCCGCTGGCCGAGATTGCCTTGCACGACCTTGCCGAAGGCCTCGGCGTGCCACATACGACGTCGACGACGAAGGGGTAGACACGTGGACGAGTTGCGCAAGCGCGGCCTCGAGAAGATGAACGAGGTCTACGGCTGGGACATGCCGGACATGCCGGGCGATTACTTCGCGCTGACCGCCGACCACCTCTTCGGAACCATCTGGACCAGGCCGGGCCTGTCGATGCGCGAGAAGCGGATGATGACGCTGACCTGCGTCACCGCGCTTGGCATCTCGGACCTCGCCGAGATCCAGGTGAACGCCGCCCTGGGCAATGAAGAGTTAAGCGTCGAAGAGCTCAAGGAGATGGCGATCTTCCTGACCCACTACCTGGGCTTCCCGCTGGGCTCCAAGCTCGACGGCGTCGTGACCAAGGTGGCGGCACAGCGGAAGAAGGCCGCCGAGAAGGGCGCATCCGAGGACAAGAAGGGCAACGTCAACGCCGCGTTGAACATGCATTCGGGAAGTCGCCTCGATGACAAGTAGGTACGCCGCACTGTCGCGGGAAGAACTGGCCAAGCTGGTGCCCGAGCTGCTGCTGATCGGACAACTGATCGACCGGTCCGGTATGGCGCACTGCATCGGCGCGTGGGGTCGCGACGAGATGCTGCAGATCGCCATCGAGGAGTGGGCGGCCTCCAGCCCGCTCTACACCAAGCGGATGCAGAAGGCGCTGAAGTACGAGGGCGTCGACGTCATCACGATCTTCAAGGGACTGCAGCTCGACATCGGTGCGCCGCCACAGTTCATGGACTTCCGCTACGTCGTGCACGACCGCTGGCACGGGGAGTTCTACCTGAATCACTGCGGCGCGCTGATGGACGTCGAGCCGATGGGCCCGGACTACGTCAAGGGCATGTGCCACGACATCGAGGACCCGACCTTCGACGCCACCGCGCTGGCCACCAACCGCAGAACCCAGGTCCGGCCCATCCACCGGCCGCCGCGGGTACCGACCGATCAACATCCGCACTGCCGCTGGACAGTCATCATCGACGAGTCCTACCCGGAGGTGCCCTTCATCCCCGCCATGGACGTCGTCGCCGCCAGTCACGCGCATCAGTGCGAGCTCGACCCGATCGATCCGAGTGACGAAGGCCTGGCCGACTATTCGGGCCCGCTGCTGGCCGACGTCGACTTCGGCGCGTTCTCACATTCCGCGCTGGTCCGCATCGCCGACGAGGTATGCCTGCAGATGCATCTGCTGGTGCTCGCGTTCACCCTCGCGGTGCGCGCTCGGGCGGGCAGCGATCACGAGCTCGAGAAGTCGGTACGCACCAAGCAGCTGATCGGCATAGCCGGCGTGGCGGCCGAACGGATTCACCAGGCGCTGAAGCTGTCCCCCGACGTCAAGGGCGCGCTGCGAGTGCTCGAACTGCATCCGCTGTTCAACCCGGCCGCCTACGTCTCGATGGACGTCGATCCAAACTTCCTGCGCGTGCGGCGCTCGCCGGCGTACGAGGACGACTCGTGGGTCGCGCTGGTATCGCCGGTCTCCGACCTCCCGCTACAGGCCATCGTGACGGCCGTCGACCCGCATCTGCGGGCCGAAGTCAGCGGGACCGAATCGGACTGGACCGTGCGGGTCATCGAGACCGACACCGCGGCAAAGGAACTGCCGGAGGTCGCGGTGTGCCGGTTCAGTCGCGGCGCGTCCTGGGAGTTCGAGGACCGAAAGTCGCTACCGCTTACGGTTGTTTGAGGACGGCCCCGCCCACCCAGCGCCGCAGATAGGCGCGCTGCGCGAGTCCGTCGCGCGGGGGGCGGCCCGGATCGAGTACGAACGACTGGATGATCCGGAGCAGGTGCTCGGCGAGCTCGTCGAGTTCGGCGTCGGTGAAACCGTGTGCGGCCCAGTCGACGTCGAAGCGGCGCAGCATCGCGTTGGCGAACTCCAATGCGACCTCCGAAGTCACCGACTCGAGGTGCGCGTTGGCCTGGCCGGGCACCACCAACAGGCCGATGATCTTTTCCTTGGGTAGCCACTCCAAGGCCGTCGCGATGGCTTCGGCGGTTGCTTCGACCGGATCGGGGATGCCCTCCAGGTGGGCGGCCAGCCGCTCGAGGAAGTCGCCGGCCGCGTGCACCGCGGCGGCCACCAGGAGTGCATCGGTGCTGGGGAAGTATCGATACACGGTCTGGCGGGTGACGCCGAGCGCCCGGGCGACGTCAGCGATGCCGACGTCGGCGCCGCGCTCGTCGATGGCCCGGCCCGCGGCCGCCAGGATGCGGGCGACGGCTTCCTCGTCCGTCGCCGGGGCCGCGCCCGACCACCCATGAGTACGCACGCGCGAATGCTACTCGCCAGTGGTGCGACGCTCAGCCGTGGTAGGAGACCTGGAGGTCTTTGACGCCGTTGATCCAGCCCGACCGAAGCCGCTGCGGCTCGCCGAGTTTGGCGATGTCGGGTAGTTGGTCGGCCAGCTCACCGAAGATGAGCTTGAGTTCCATGCGGGCCAGGTTGGCGCCGATGCAGAAGTGTGCGCCGTTGCCGCCGAAGGCCAAGTGGGGGTTGGGATTGCGCATGATGTCGAACTCGAAGGGACGGTCGAAGACGGTGTCGTCGTAGTTGGCGGAACTGTAGAACAGCCCCGCGCGCTGACCCGCCTTGATGGTGACGCCGCCGAGCTCGACGTCGGCGAGTGCCGTGCGCTGAAAGCAGTGCACCGGGGTGGCCCACCGGACGATTTCGTCGATGGCCGTGGCCGGGCGCTCGCGCTTGAACAGCTCCCATTGTTCGGGGTGCTCGAAGAACGCATTCATGCCGTGCGTCATGGCATTTCGCGTGGTCTCGTTGCCGGCGACCGCCAGCAGAATGACGAAGAAGGCGAACTCGACGTCGCCCAAGGGCTCCCCGGGCTGGCCGTCTTCTCCTCGTGCATCGGCCTGAACGAGCCGGGTGACGATGTCGTCGGCCGGATGGCGTCGGCGTTCCTCGGCCATGTTGTAGGCGTAGGCCATCAGTTCCGTATTGGCCGTGGTGGGGTCGGAGTCGAAGTCCGGGTCGTCGGTGTTCATGATGCAATTGGTCCAGTGGAACAACTGGTCGCGATCGGCCTCGGGGACCCCAATGAGGTCGGCGATGGCTTGCAGCGGCAGGCCCATCGCGATGTCTTCGACGAAGTTGCCGCTGTCCTTCTGGGCGGCGGCGGCCACGATCGTGCGGGCCGATTCCGCGAGCTTCTCCTCAAGTGCTGCAACCGATCTCGGGGTGAACAGCCGCGAGACGATCCGGCGCAGCCGAGTGTGCTCGGGGGCGTCGTGGTTGATCAGTAGCGCCTTGGTCAAGTCGAGTTGGTCGCTGGTAACCCCGTCGGGCAGCCGCATCACCGCGCCCTTGGCGTTGGTCGACCAGAGGTCGCCGTTGCGGGAGATCGACTTGATGTCCTCGTGGCGGCTGATGACCCAGTAGCCACCGTCGTCGAATATCGACGAGCTCTGTTCGTTCCACCAGACCGGCGAGGTCTTGCGGAGCTCGGCGAACTCGGTGACCGGGATGCCGTTGAGCAGGACGTCGGGGTCGGTGAAGTCGTACCCCGGGGGCAGGAGCGAAGCGACCTGGGGGGAATCACTCCCCGGGGGCAGGAGCGAAGCGACCTGGGGGGAATCACTCCCTGGGGGCAGGAGCGAAGCGACGCGGGGGGAATCACTGCCGGTGGGCATCGGACAGCCGGTCTGGGTCGTCGACAAGACGAACACCTCCTCGTGTGACGTGGAGCACCTTTGCGTCGACCATACACCCAGTCACTAGGTGTATGGCCGGGGGATCGACGATGTATCCGCCGGCCGGCGATTAGGGTTGTTGACCGTGCGCGTCCTCGTAGTCGGATCCGGTGCCCGTGAACACGCGTTGTTGCTGGCCTTGCGTCGAGACCCCGAGGTCGAGGGGCTGGCCGTCGCGCCAGGCAACGCAGGCACGTCGGCCATCGCCGACCAGTACGACGTCGACGTGACCTCGGGGGAGGCCGTGGTCGCACTCGCCCAACGCATCGGCGCCGACCTGGTGGTCATCGGGCCGGAAGTGCCCCTGGTGCTCGGGGTGGCCGACGCCGTCCGAGCGGCCGGCATCGCCTGTTTCGGACCGAGCAAGGACGCCGCCCGGATCGAGGGTTCGAAGTCCTTCGCCAAGGACGTGATGGCCGCAGCCGGCGTCCGCACTGCCACCAGTGAGATCGTCGACAACCCCGCCCACCTTGATGCCGCGCTCGATCGGTTCGGCCCCGCGGTCGGAGACCCCGCCTGGGTCGTCAAGGACGACGGGCTGGCCGCAGGCAAGGGCGTGGTCGTGTCGGCCGACCGCGACGTCGCCCGCGCGCACGCCGCCAGCCTGCTCGACTCTGGCCATCCGGTGCTGTTGGAATCGTTTCTGGACGGCCCCGAGGTATCGCTGTTCTGCGTCGTCGACGGGGAGACGGTGGTGCCCCTACTGCCGGCCCAGGACTTCAAGCGGGTGGGCGACGGCGACACCGGGCCCAACACCGGTGGCATGGGCGCCTACACGCCGCTACCGTGGCTGCCTGCCGACGTGCTCACCGCGATCGTCGACGACGTGATCAAACCCGTTGCCGCAGAACTCGTCAAGCGGGGCAGCTCGTTCAGCGGGCTGCTCTACGCAGGCCTTGCGATCACCTCCCGAGGGCCTGCCGTCGTCGAGTTCAACTGCCGTTTCGGCGATCCGGAGACTCAGGCGGTACTCGCTCTGCTCGAGAGCCCGCTCGGACAGCTGCTGCGGGCGGCGGCCATCGGTGAACTCGCCGGCCAGCCGGCGCTGCACTGGCGGGAAGGTGCGGCAGTCACCGTGGTGCTCGCCGCCGAGAACTACCCGGGGCGGCCGAGGGTCGGAGACGTCATCGTCGGCTCCGAGGCCGACGGAGTACTGCACGCCGGGACTGCCCGCCGTGAGGACGGGGCCATCGTCTCGTCCGGAGGGCGCGTGCTTTCGGTCGTCGGGACCGGCGCCGACCTGGCCGCTGCGCGCGCCGCCGCCTACGGCGTGATGAAGTCGATCCGACTGCCCGGCAGCCACTTTCGCACCGACATCGGGCTGGCCGCAGCAGAGGGCCGAATCAACGTCTGAGGCCTACGCCACCAGCAGCGGGGCCAGCCAGGCCACCTCGGCGGGCAACTGCGAACTCCAGAACTGGCCATCGTGACCACCGGGGGAGAACCCACCCGAAGGCGGGCTGGGCAGCTGGGCGATGAACTGCTTGGTCGCCGAGTAGAACGGATCGCTGTCGCCGCAGTCGATCCGGATGGGAATCGCCCCCAACGCGGGCAGCCCCCAGACGCTGTTGGCGGCGAAGTCGTCACTGCCGTCGAACGCCCCGGGCGCCGTCGCCCCGGAGGACGTCCACAGCGCCGGGCTGACCGCACATATCGCGGCCGTCCGCGCGGGTCCGAGTCGAGCTCCCAGTAGCAGGGCGCCGTACCCGCCCATCGACCAACCGAGGAAGCCGACCCGGGACGTGTCCAACCCTTGGGTACCCAGCATCGGGATCAACTCGTCGAGCACCATCGCGCCCGAATCCTCACCCGAAGTGCGCTTGTGCCAATAACTTCCGCCACCGTCGACCGCCACGACGGCGAACGGAGGCAGGCCCGCTGCGACCGCCTGCGCCAGGCCCTGCTCCACGCCACCCGCCATCACCCCGGCCGCGTCCTGGCCCTTCCCGTGCAGTGCGATGACGGCCCGCAGCGGGGTCGTCTGACCCGGCGGGCGGGCGATCGCCCAGTTCGTGGTGACTCCGCCGCGCGCCGCCGAGACGAAGGAACCGCTGGTGTACGTCGGGGCGGCGGCCACCGGTTCGAGCGGAGGCACGGGATGCGGCGGGGCCAGCGGCGCGCCGACACCCGTCATCTTCACCGGTGGACTGGACACCGCGGGCTCGCGCAACGTGGACCCGAGCGCGAAAGCGCCTGCCGCACCGGCCGCCGCGCCCACGCCGAGGCGCAGCACCGTCCGACGACTGATGGCTGACATGGGGGCCATCATGCCATCGGAGCTGCCGACCACCAGCTGGGTGGCCAAGCCGACTTTCCTGGGTAGAGGCTGATGATTGGCCGAAAGTGCCATGCCGCACTGCCGTTGCTGGCAGCATGCAAGACGTGACGGCAGCAGTCACTCCGAAGGGAGAACGACGACGGTACGCGCTGGTCAGTGCGGCCGCGGACTTGCTGTGCGAAGGCGGCTTCGACGCCGTTCGGCACCGTGCCGTCGCCCGTCGCGCAGGGCTGCCGCTGGCGTCCACGACGTACTACTTCTCTTCGTTGGACGACCTCATCGCCAAGGCCGTCGAACACGTCGGCACCCGGGAAGCTCAGCAGCTGCGCATGCGCGTGGACACCCTGTCCCGGCGGCGGCGTGGCGCCGAATCGACGGCCGACGTGTTGGTGGACCTTCTGGTGGGAGACGCGCCGGGCAACCCCGTCTCGGAGCAGCTGATCTCGCGTTACGAGCGCTACATCGCGTGTGCCAGGCAGCCGGGGCTGCGCGACGCCCAGCGCCGCATCATGAAGCAGCGCGCCGACGCCGTCGTCGAAGTCGTCGAACGTTCGGGCCGCGCGGTGCGCACCGAACTGATGACGGCGCTGGTGTGCGCAGTCGACGGTGCGGTGGTGGCCGCCATGGTCGGCGTCGGCGAAGGGCCCCGCGCGACGGCGCGAGCCACCCTCATCGACGTCATCGACGTGTTGGCGCCCTACCACTAGACGTTTGAACCGACCCTCCCGTGGCTACCGTGGAAGGGTGAAGCTCACCGCCGTCGTGGATGCCGCGCTGGATCGCTCCATTGTGCTGGGCTACTCCAAGATCGGCTCGGGATTGCGCCGGCTGTGGTGGCCGGCCGATCCGCGGCCGGGAGCGCTCGCAACCAAGACAGTTCTGGTGACGGGAGCCACCTCCGGGCTGGGGGAGGCGATGGCAAAGTCGTTCGCCGAACTCGGCGCCACCGTCCACCTGCTGGGCCGCAACGCCGAGAAGGTCAAGCACTCGGCCGGACTCATTCGCGGCCAGGTACCCGGCGCCGTGGTGCTCGAGGAGACCTGCGACGTGTCCGATCTCGACGCCGTGCGCGCGTGGACCGACGACTTCACGGGCCGCGTCGACGCGCTGCACGGGCTGGTCCACAACGCGGGCGCGATGCCGAAGGAACGCATCGAAACCCCACAGGGCCACGAGACGCAGTTCGCCTGCCACGTATTGGGACCGCAGCTGATCACCGAGCGGCTGCTACCCCTGCTTCGCAACGCCGGTGGCGCACAGGTGGTCTTCGTCTCCTCCGGTGGCATGTACACCACTCCGCTGGAGGTCGACGACCTCGAATCGAAGACCGGCAAGTACGACGGAGTCCGGGTGTACGCGCGCACCAAGCGCATGCAGGTGGTCCTCGCCGAGGCCTGGGCCCAGCGGCTCGCGGATGAGCGCTTGCGCGAAGGCCATGAATCAGCCTCCGACGTGCGCGTGGCAAGCATGCATCCCGGATGGGCGGCGACTCCTGGTGTCGCGGAGTCACTTCCGACGTTCCAGAAGTTCACCGGGCCGCTGCTACGCGACGCCACCGACGGAGCGGACACGGCGGTGTGGCTGGTGGCCACCCGGCCGCAGTCGGTTCCGCCGTACTTCTGGCACGACCGGGCTCAGCGTCCGACGACGTTCGGCTGGCAGCGCAGCCAGGACCCGAGCACGGTCGCGAAGTTCCTCGACGAGGTCTCGGCGTTGACCCAAACCTCGCGCAGCTGGGTGCCATTGCGCGAGTGAGCCCCGCGTGCGCATTCCGGACCTAGCCGGCAGCGTTCAGCTTCTCCAACCGCGCCGCCAGTTGGGCCACCCGGTGCGCGTTGCCCGTCAACGCCACGTAACGCGCGCCGAACCGGGCCAGCAGGGCGTCGTCCAGGCGGCGGACCGCACCGGCGGGATAGCGGTAGCCCATCTTGGCGTTGACGGCGTCGGTGTCGACGGTGCTGAGCAACTCGTCCAGTTCGTCCGGCGAGTCGATCCCGAGCTCGAGCAGCAGTCCCGAGATCCACGCGTAGTGCTCGGTGCGCGACCACCCGGCATCCGGGAACCGGTTGCCCAGATAGGTGGCGAGCACGGGAGTGGAGATACGCGGATCGCTGGACTGCTCGGACTGCTGCGCGGGCGGCGAGGACTTCAGCCGCTCGCGGATCGACGAGAACTCGCGGTCGGCCAGTTCCAACAACCCGGCGGCCAGGGTGAACCTGCGGTCCAGGTCGGGCGCATCCTCCTCGGGGATCGAACCCTTGTAGCGGATGTCGTGCTCGAACTCTGCCCAGGCGTGCTGCAGCACGGTGCGGACCTGGATGGAGGCCGGTTGGGTTTCCCCTTCGACGGCGAGCAACAGATGTCGGCTCGCGTAGCCCCAGCGGCCCTCTCTGGCCGTCTCCTGCCCCATGTCCCGGTCGTCGAGCAGCTGCATCTCCTCGGCCAGCACGTCCACCACCGTCGTGACGTCGTCGCGCAGGAAGGTGATGATGCGCAGCCCGATCTGGTCGGTGAGCTCCGAAAGCGGATCGGTGTAGAGCCGTCGACCGTCGACACTGCGGTCGGCCTTCTCGGCGAAGGACGCCACGCTCTTGGTGCGCGCGGTGACGCTGAGGTAGTTGATGCCTGCGTCGTCGAGCAGGTTCGTCACCAGGGCGAGGTAGCGGTCCGTCGCGGCCAGCAGCCCGGGCCGCCGCTCGGCGAACTGGGCGATCGCGTCCCGGACCGCGCCCGGCGTCGGCTCCGGTGGAGCAGGCATCAAATCGGGCGGCAGAGTGGGTGTGATGGTGGCGCCCGTCGCGGCGTCCCCGTAGACCGTGACGTCGGCGGGTCGGCGGGTGGCGAACAGCGCGACGTAGGCACACATGACGGCGTCGACCGGATCCTCGACGCGCCGCAGTTCGCTCTTCTTCTCGGCCGTCGCGACGGCGTGCCGAAGCTCGCCCCAGCCTTCGTGGTCGGTGACGCGCAGGGCCGGGCTGGCCTGCGCCAACGACTCGATCAGGTCCATCAACCGCAGCAGCTCCGAACGCAGTTGCACGAAGGTCCGCCCGGGCTTCGCCTTGTACTTCAAGGTCCGACCCAGCCGGAACAACGCCACCGTCGCGGGGTGCGGGTACACCTCGATGGCTCGGCGTGACGACGGCGAGTTGGGATCGATGTCGAGGTCCAGATCCTTGGCCAACCGCGCCGCCCGCGGCGTGCCCGCGAACTCGGGCTTACCGGTGTTGGTGGGATGCGCACCCGCCTCGAACTTCGCGAAGTCGCGGTTGAGCGCGGTCTCGCTCGGCCGCTGACCCGTCGGATTGGTCACCACCAGCGGCGCATCGAAGGCGACCAGACAATCGCCCTCGACATAGGGCGCGACGGCGGCGCGGATGGTGGCGTCATCGGACGCGGTGCCCAGGTATACGAGTTGACCGGCGTCGTCGACGACGGCGATGCCCGTGGGCTTGCGTTCACCCCACGCGAGGTCAAGGCCGACGAAGAACATGGGTCAACTGTGCTACATCGATCGAATCGAGTCGCCTGCGGACGTCGAATTCCCCGGGCCCGCGCTTGGCAGTACACGACCGCCGGCCCCCGCGCCCGGGTCCGTAAGCTGTGTGGTCGTGACGATTCCGAATGTCCTGGCCCACCGCTACGCCAGCGCCGAGATGGTGGCGATCTGGTCGCCGGAAGCCAAGATCGTCGCCGAGCGCAGACTGTGGCTGGCGGTACTGCGCGCCCAAGCCGAACTCGGCGTTCCGGTGCCCGACGGCGTGATCGCCGACTACGAACGGGTGCTCGAGAACGTCGACCTGGCCTCCATCGCGGCGCGTGAGCGCGTGACCCGCCACGACGTCAAGGCCCGCATCGAGGAATTCAACGCGCTCGCCGGGCACGAGCACGTGCACAAGGGCATGACCAGCCGCGACCTCACCGAGAACGTCGAGCAACTCCAGCTCCGCAGCTCGATGGAACTGATCCACTCCCACGGCGTCGCCGTCGTCGCGCGGCTGGCCGAACGGGCGGTGGAGTACCGGGACCTGGCGATGGCCGGCCGCAGCCACAACGTCGCGGCGCAGGCCACCACGCTCGGCAAGCGGTTCGCCTCGGCGGCCGAGGAGACGATGCTCGGGCTGATTCGGTTGTCGGAGTTGATCGACCGCTACCCGCTGCGGGGCATCAAGGGCCCCATGGGAACCGCGCAGGACATGCTGGACCTCTTCGGCGGCGACGAAGCGAAGCTGGACGAGCTCGAACGGCGCGTCGCCGAATTCCTGGGCTTCAACGTGGTCTTCACCAGCGTGGGCCAGGTGTACCCGCGCTCGCTGGACCACGACGTCGTGTCGGCGCTGGTGCAATTGGGGGCCGGCCCGTCGTCACTGGCCCACACCATTCGGCTGATGGCCGGCCAGGAACTCGTGACCGAAGGATTCGCGCCGGGACAGGTCGGCTCGTCGGCCATGCCGCACAAGATGAACACCCGCTCGTGCGAACGGGTCAACGGCCTCGCGGTCGTCCTGCGCGGCCACCTGTCGATGGTCAGCGAGCTCGCCGGCGACCAG
>JAHFVB010000474.1 GCA_023264755.1 Mycobacterium sp.
GGCGACCCGGCGGGCGAAGCCGAGCGCCCCGTGGATCTGAATGGCCTCTCGAACCAGGTCATTGGCCAACCGAGTGCCATAGGCCTTGGCCATGGCCGCCTCGGGTTCCGCGCTACGATCGCCGCGGTCCAGCAGCGTCGCCGCTTTCTGGTAAAGCGTTCGGGCGCATTCGATTTCGGTGGCACGCTGCGCCATGGTGAACTGCCAATGCTGCATGGCACCGAGTGGGCCCCCGAAGACCTGGCGGGTACGCAGCCGCTCGACCGCGAGCTCGAGGGCGGCCTGGGCGACGCCCACTCCGGCCGCGCCGATGCCGACGCGGCCCCGGACGAGTGCGGACAGGGCAACGCCGAGCCCGGCCCCCGGGGCGCCGAGCAGATGTTCGTGTGGGACGAACACGTCCTCGAACACGATGTCGGCCGTGAGTTGGCCGCGGTGGCCCATCTTCAGATCCGGCGCACCCACTCGAATTCCATCCGAGGACAGGTCGACCAAGAGCATCGTGGCGCGATTGCTGCCGGCGCCGGCGCGGACCAGAACCGAAACCCAACCAGCCACCACGCTGTTCGTGATCCACCGCTTCCGGCCGTTGACGACGAACCCGCCGGGCACTTCTTCGGCGACGGTGTTCAAGCGCTCCGCCGTCAAGTCCGAGCTGGTCTCGGGCTCGGTCGTGGCGAAGGCGAAGGCGACTCGCCCGCTGGTCAGTTCCGGGATCAGGCGAGCGCGCAGTGCCGGCGTCGCGAAGGTAAGTGTCTGGGGCACGAGGATGCACTGCCCGTCGTAGACGCCCGCCATCGACGAAGAGTGGTAGGCGATCTCCTCCGCCACGGTGCAGGTACCGAGCATCGGGTGTTGGAGGCCGCGACCGTACTGCGCGTCGAAGGGGACGGCGAACAACCCCTCGTCGGCGAGCCCGCGAAAGGCCTCCCAGGGGAAGCTGTCGGCGGCTTCCTCGCGCTGGCCGATGTCGCGCGCGAAGGGCACGAGCCGGCGTTCGACGGCTGCGCGCGCGTGCGCTCTGAGCTCGACGATCTCCTCCGGTAGCCACACGTCGTGGGTCATCCGGTCTTGGGTGCGCGGCACTGCGGAGGTTGCCGAAGGGGACTCGACGGTGGACATGATGGCACTCCTCAACTCGCGTATCGTGACCATAGCAGTCAACGCTGACTGTTTGTCCCGCGGCGTCTTTCGTTGTCATTCGTTGTCATTCGGCATCGCTGGGCAACCCCAGTAGCTGCCGGGTAATCGACCGCCACATCGCCAGGTGCGGATCGAGGTCCGCGTCGCGCACCACGAACGAATAGGTGAGCGCGACTCCGCGCATGCTGGTGAATAGCAGTTCGCGGACGTCGTCGAAGGCCGGGTGGCTGCTGTGCACGGGCCCGAACATCGTCGCGACGACGTCGTTGATGGCCCGACCCAGCCGACGCTCGGCGCCGGCCAACTCGCTGCGCAAGTCGTCGTCGGTGCGGGCGGCCGTCCACAGTTCCATGGCGGCCCAGAAGTACGGCTGGCGGAACGTGGTCCAGAGCTCGGCGATGGCGCGGTCGAGCCGGCGACCGCCAGCCGGCGCCGGGTCCTCCGTGCGTACGAACCACCGTTCCATCTCGAGGAGTCGTTCGTCCGCCAGGTGCTGCGCCGCCGCGACCAGTAGCGCGTCTCGGGAGGGAAAGTGGTGCAGTAGTCGACCGCGGGTCACGCCGGCCCGCTCCTGGATGGCGACCGTCGTGGTACCGGCGTAGCCGCGCTCGACGAGCAGCTCGACGGCGGCGTCCAGAATCAGGGCGCGGCTGTCGGCCCGTCGCGTGGCTTGGGAGCGACGGTCCGGCCGACTGGTGGCTGCCATGGCGGCAGGCTACCGTGCAGGCCTCCGCCAACGGTCAGCTCTGACTGAAAGTGCGACGGGGTAAGCGCGCCGAGCGATCCGGTCAGGATTTGCTGGGGGCGTCACTCACGGCATCGAAGTCGATCACTTCGCCTCGATTGATCGACACCCAGTCCCGGGCCTCCAGATAGGGGCGGAACGTCTCGGTGATCAGCTGAGCGTCGGCGCTGGTCTTCGGGCGCTGAAGCTCGTACAGGTGGGGGAATTCCGTCCAGGCGACGACGGCTTCCCACAACCGCACGGCAGCCGCCCCGACAGGTGGGTCGACGAGCACCGGCCCGAAGAGGCACTGACCGTCGGGAAAGAACATCGTCGGCACCCCGTAGCCGTCGGCATCGACCACCCGCTGGTGCTCGGCCAGCACCTCAGCGCTCGTGGTGGGGTCGGCGATGGCCTGGTCCACCAGCCCCGGGTCGAAGCCCAACTCCGCAAGCAGGTGCTCGGCGACGGCCTTGTCGTGCGGTTTGTGCCCGTCGACGTGCAAGGCCTGGCCGGCCCGCGCGTACCAGGCGTCGAGATCGGCCATCGAACGTCGGCGCAGCAGTGCGCCGATGCGCATCATCGACCAGCCGTAGGACCACTCCCGCTCCCACGGGTGCTTCTTGCCGTCTTGGCGGTTGATCTCCTCGAGGCTGAAGAAGCGCCAGTTCACCGCCAACCCGGTCAGGTCACGCACCTCGCGAACCCACAACGACGTCTGGTACGCGTAGGGGCACATGACGTCGAAGTGAAAGTCGACGGACTCGGGGTGGCCCATCACATCGTGAACCTGAGGTTGCGGGCGGCCCGCTCGCCGAACTCGGCGTCACCCGTCCAGGTGATGGCACCGGAGTCGATGCAGGTCTGGGGATCGATTCGCCCGCAGGCGAGTTGGATGAACGTCGTCGAGTCGGTCGTGACCTCGACGTCGGGATTGGCCAGGTGATCCACCCGCTTGGCCCTGCCCTCGACCACGACGTCGAGCTCGCGAACGATCGGTCCGGTCAAGTGGAAAGCGATGCTCTTCCCGTCGGGCAGGCCCACCTTCTTGCCGACGACGTAGCTCAGCGCGCTCTCCACTTCGGCCAGCGCGATCTCGGCCGGGAGGCCGGCGTCGTCGGTCACCCGGCCCAGCGGAGTCGTGATGTCGCGTTCGTGGACCCAAAAGTCGAATACCCGGATGGCCAGGAATCGCCCGTAGGTGGCGGGGCCCGTCGGCGTCCACGACGGACGCTCGAGATCCGCGCTCGTCATTGCCGCCAAGTCGTGCCGGCGGCTGTCGTATATCGCGCGGACCCGTGCGACGAAGGCCGCGCCGTCCACGTCCGCCGTCTCGCGCAGGAAGGCGCCGGCCAGCTCGAACGGCGGTGGCGTCTGCGGGTCCGTCGGCACCCAGCCGGCCATGGCCGCCTCGATGCTGGTGACGTGGTTGATCACGTCGCGGACGTTCCAGTCCGGACAGAGCGATTGGGCCTGCCACTCGGCGGCGCCGAGGTCGGCGCAGAGGGCCTCGGTCGCGGTGAAGCACTGTTCGAGCGCCGCCCGGACGTCGCCGCCGGTCACCTCGTCCCCGCCGAAGGGATCGGGGCCAGGGTTCGTGCCATCGTGGGGACCTCCGCAGCTCGGTGTTCACTCGTCTTATCACGATCGACGTCGGCCCGGACAAGCGATGCCCGAAGCGCGACGCGCCTTGGCAGGGCGGACTGGGCGGCCGTGGCCTAGGGCGGTGGTGGGCCCGGGGGCGGCGGCGGCGGCCCCATGGGCAGGGTTATCGGTGGCAACCCGGGGATGTTGATGACGATGGGCTCCTCGGCCGGCGGGGCATCGGGCCGCGCAACGTCCGACGGTGGTGGCGGTGGGTAGTACACGGGTGGAGGCGCGATGCCGTTGCTCGTATTGATCGTGACGATCGACCCGGGGATGGTCTTGCCCGTCGGGGTGGTGCCCGCAACGGCGCCCTTGGTCAGATAACTGTCGACCGCCGTCGGTTGGTCGGGCACCTGGAAACCGGCGGCTCGCACCCGTTTGATCGCTTCGTCGAGCTTCAAGCCGGTCACGCTCGGTACGTCCTTGCTCGGGGCGCCGGTGACGTAGCGCGGATCGGTGGGCGGTAGCGCCACGGGGCCGAAGTGGGTCGCGATCGGCTTCATCGCCAGGAACCAGGTGCGCGCAGGCTCCTTGCCGCCGAAGAGGTTTCCGTCGGCGCACTTCCGCAGCGGATAGGAACACA
>JAHFVB010000093.1:0-6594 GCA_023264755.1 Mycobacterium sp.
CGATGACGCCGTCGACCTGGTTGGCCTGAACCGCCTGCAACGCCGCGTCGAAACCCAACGGCTTGATGTCGACGGTGAAGCCTTGGTCCTTTCCGATCTCCCGGATGAGGTCCATGTCGATGCCGACGAAATTGCCCTGTGCGTCTTGGAATTCGAATGGGGCAAACGTCGTGTCGGTGGCGATGACGTAGTTCTCCCCGGCTGCGGCGGCCCTGGGTGCGCAGAGTGTGGCGGCCCCCGTACCGCCGACGAGCACGGCGACGATCAGCAGCGTCAGGCGTTGGACGAGCCACGCCCGCCGCCCCGTTCGAATGCCAGCCCGGGGCCGTGCCCTACCGGTTCGCATGCTGTCTCCCATCGTGGCGGTGTGCGGTGACACACGCTAGCGGGCTCACCGCGTCGCGTTGGGGGAATCGACCGGCTACCCACCGTGCGATGGCCAAGGTCGTTGCCCAAGTGTGGGCGAGCGGCCAGGATGGCTTCATGAGCGACTCCGCGAGCCGTCCGACTGCGCGGGACTACCCGCAGATGGCTGCCGTTCGGGGGCGGGTGGAGCCGGCGCCGCGCCGAGTCCGCGGGTACCTGGGAAGCGAGTTGGTCTTCGACACCACGGCGGCGCGATACGTGTGGGAGCTGCCCAGCTACCCGCAGTACTACATCCCGCTCGAGGACGTTCGGCCGCAGTTCCTGCGCGACGAGGCCCATCCGCGGAAGGTGCAGTTCGGGCCGTCTCGGACCTACTCGTTGGTCGGGGCGGAACAGTCCCACGAAGGCACCGTGCGGGTGTTCGATCCGGGCGATGGACCGGTCGCGGGGTTGGTCCGGTTCGAATGGACGTCGTTGACGTGGTTCGAGGAGGACGAGCCGGTCTACGGTCACCCCCGAAATCCGTATGCGCGGGTGGACGCGCTGCGCTCGCACCGCCGCGTCACGGTGGCGCTGGACGGGGTGCTCCTGGCGGACTCTACGGCTCCGGTATTGCTGTTCGAAACCGGCTTGCCGACAAGGTATTACCTCGACAAGTCCGATGTCGCCTTCGAGCATCTGGAGGCGTCCGACACCCAGACGCTGTGCCCGTACAAGGGCGTCACGTCGGAGTACTGGTCGGTGCGGACGGCCGGCGGACTGCACTGCGACCTCGCGTGGTCGTACCACTACCCGTTACCCGCCGTCGCACCGATCGCGGGCCTGGTGGCGTTCTACAACGAGAAGCTGGACATCAGCGTCGACGGCGTGCCACTCGAGCGCCCCCGGACGGCATTCAGTTGACCGGCACGGATGACATGGCGCCAGCTGCCTTCCCTGCGCCCGCCGATCACCAGGAGGCTTGACGATGGGAAACCTCGAGGGGCGGGTCGCGTTCATCACCGGGGCCGCCCGCGGCATGGGACGCGCCCACGCGATCAAGCTCGCAAGCGAGGGCGCCGACGTGATCGCCCTCGACATCTGCGCCGAGTTCGCCTCGACCGACTATCCCGGCTCGACTGCCGACGAGCTGGCCAAGACGGTGCAGCTGGTGGAGCGCCAGGGCCGACGAATCCTGGCCCGCCAGGCCGATGTTCGGGACGCCGCGGCGGTGGACGCCGTGGTCGCCGAGGGCCTGGAGACCTTCGGCCGGGTAGACATCGTGCTGGCCAACGCCGGCATCATCCGGATGACGGACAGTGACGATCCCCGCCGGACGTTCCGCGACATAGTGGACGTCAATCTGGTCGGGGCGTGGAACACCGTCGACGCCGCCATCCCCGCGTTGATCGCCGGCGGGCGCGGGGGCTCGATCGTGTTGACGAGTTCCACGCAGGGGCTCAAGGCCTCGGGTACCGACCGACCCGGAATGCAGGCCTACGCCGCGTCCAAGCGGGCGCTGGTCGCGCTGGCGCAGGGCTGGGCGGCCCAGTTGGCTCCACATTCCGTCCGGGTGAACACCATCCATCCCAGCGGCGTGGCCACCGACATGATCGTCAACGCGACGACCCTCGCGATGTCGAAGGCAGGCGATCCGTGGCTGGCCGAGCAGAAGAACGCGTTGCCGATTCCGTTGTTGCAGCCCGAGCAGATCGCCGAGGCGGTCGCCTGGTTGGTGTCGGACGCAGGCAACTTCATCACCGGGACGGCCTGGCCGTTGGAGGCCGGCTTCCTGCTGCGCTGACGGCTGCGCTACGGGTTGGACGAGCCCCGAGGCGCTAGACGGGTCAGTTCCCCGCCAGTCCGGACAGGCCCGAAAGTCCGGGCAGCCCGAGCCCGCCCATCTGGGTACCCTGGCCGATCCAGTTGCCACTGGCCAGTGACGCCATCATGCTCGGGCAGTACATCGAGATCGCGATGCTGGTGAACAGGTTGGCCATTCCCGGGGAGATGCCGTTGGTACCGCCCATCTGGGATGCGACGGCGGCGAAGTTGCCCCCCGGCTTCGAGAGCATCGGGCAGATGGACTGCGCCATGGTGACCGCAGTGTTGGGATCGGAGTAGGACACCCCCGAGTTGCTGAGCGTGGACAGCAACAGGTCACTGGTGGCGTCGGCATGCGCAACGCTCGGTACGACATTGGCGGCGATCACGATGGCGGCGGAGCCGGCCAGCGCTCCTGCGGCCTTGACCGCAACACCAAACAAGCCTGGACGGTTCGTCATGAGGGGCTACTTTCCATGGATCACGAATGAGAATCACTGCCGTAACTTCTGGAACACTGCTCTACTTCTGTCACATTTGGAACACGAATGGGTGACAGTTGACCGACTATGCGTTTCACGAGCGGGACGCCGTATGGCCACGTGCCATGATCCGCCGCCTTCAGGCCCGCACCCGACACCGCCGCCATGACGAACTCCGCGGTGAATTCACTTGTCGCTCAGTGAACTACAGTTCACCCGTCAACACACTTCGACGCTGACCCGCTCCCGACCCGGCTCACCGTAGGCAACGCGGTTCCCCGGTCGACGCCAGACTGTCCCCTACCCTCGAAGGGTCATGACGAGCCGACTCCTGCCGCCGCTTCTGTTGATCGTGCTGATGATCGGATCGACCAGCTGCGCGCTGTTCTCCAGCCCAGGACCACGAGACGCATTCCAAGCGTTTGCCGAGGCGCTGCAGCGCAAGGACACCGGCGCCGCGGCGAGCACCGACGATCCGAACGCCGCCACCCCCGCGCTCAGCTCGATGTTTGCCGGCATGGGCAAGGACGCGACGGTCAAGGTCGACGTGACCAAGCCGGGTGACGACGACAAGTCGGCCCAGCTGAACTACACGTGGTCGTTCGGGCCCGGAAAGACCCTGCAGTACCAGGCGACGGCGACCGCCACGCAGTCCGGCGACGCCTGGCGGGTGCACTGGTCCCCCACCGTGCTGCACCCGAAACTTCAGCCCGGCATGACCTTTCAATATAGCGATAGCGACGACAAGGCCTTCGGCACTCCGGTCACCGACCGAACCGGGCAGCCCCTACTGACCTGGCAGAGCGTCGGCGTCATCACACTCAAGCGCGCCGACCTCGAATCGGCCGCCCCGCTGGCCGCACTCCTGCAGCCCTTCGACGCCACCACCACGGCCGACTCGATCGCCGCTCAGTTCACCGGCACGCAGGACGACACCGTCACCGTGCTCAAACTCCGCGACCAAGACCTGAGCCAGGTGGCCGACCAGCTGAAGCAGCTTCCTGGCGTCTCGGTGGTCGAGCAGGGCGCCCTGCTGACGGCCAACCGCGACTTGTCCTCACCCGCGCTCGACGGGCTGGCGGCGTTGTGGCAGAAGGCGATCGACGCGACCGCGGGATGGTCGGTGGACTTGGTCGACAACCAGGGCAAACCGACGGCGGTGCTGGCCTCGACCCCGCCGCGCGACACCGCACCGGTGCGCACCACGCTCGACACTCGGCTACAACTGCTGGCCCAGCAGGCGGTCGCCGCCGAGGCCCGCCCCGCGGTGGTGGTGGCCATCTCGCCGACGACGGGCGGCATCGTCGCCGCAGCGCAGAATGCCGCCGCCAACGCCCAGGGGCCGATCGCCTTCTCCGGCGCCTACCCGCCCGGATCGACGTTCAAGACCATCACCACGGCCGCGGCGCTGCAGGCCGGCCTGGTCACCCCGGACACACCGGTGGCCTGTCCCGGCACGGTCACCATCGAGAACCGGACCATCCCGAACGAGGACGAGTTCGAGCTGGGGACCGTGCCGCTGTCAACGGCCTTCTCCCGGTCCTGCAACACGACGATGGCGGCCCTGGCAGACAAGCTACCCGCAGACGGGCTCCCGAACATGGCGCGGCTGTTCGGGATTGGCGTCGACTACGTCATCCCCGGGCTCACCACCATCACGGGCAAGGTGCCCAACGCAGACACCCCCGCCCAGAAGGTGGAGAACGGAATCGGCCAGGGCACCGTGACGGTCAGCCCGTTCGGGCTGGCGGTCGCCGAGGCCAGTCTGGCGCACGGCTCGACCATCACCCCGACCTTGGTCGTCGGCGAGCCCACCACCGCGGACACCCCGTCGGCGTCGATTCCGTCGCCGATCGTCGACGGCCTGCGGACGATGATGCTGCAGACGGTGTCCGACGGCACCGCAACCGCCTTGAAGGACATCCCCGGACTCGGCGGCAAGACCGGTACGGCCGAGTTCGGCGACAACACCCATTCCCACGGTTGGTTCGCGGGCATCGTCGGCGACCTCGCCTTCGCAACCCTGGTCGTCGGCGGCGACACCTCCACCCCCGCGCTCACGGTGTCGGGCGACTTCCTCAGACCCGCCCTCGCGGGCTGAATGAGTTGGCGCGCAGGTCCGCTCAGCGGGCGGTGAGCTAACTCGAGGCACCCGGCTCGCGAGTTGCCGGCCGGAGGCTGCTCCGTCAGCGGTTGTGTCCCCAATCCGGACACGTTACGGTTTTCGCGTCTTGGCTCCTGCGCCAGCGCTGCCGAGGCAGTCACTCAACAGTGCCAACGCAGAATCGAGTACGTGCTGTGGAATCGTCGCCGAACGATGGTGAAGGCCCCGTAATCGTCGGGTTGTCCGAAGCGGCGATGCACATGTACGGAGCCGCCATCGACGCCCTACCCGACCCGGAGGACCCCGAGTTCCCGCACCGGGCCGGCATCATCCTGGCCGGCTTGCGCAAACTCCGAAAGTCGCTGGCCGACGCTGCCGTCCGCAGCCGGACCACTCCCTCGGTCGTCGTCGCCCTGAGCGGCGTGCGGACCCGCTACGACGAACTGATGGAGCGGGCCGCCAACGGACCGGGTGCCACGCTGGGTCAGCGCCTGTACGTCGCCCGCACGCGCGCCAAGCTCAGCACCAAGGAAGCCGCGAACGGCGTGGGCCTGCACAAGGACGTCATCGAAGCGCTCGAGACCGAGGAGTCGGCCAGCGACGAGGACCTGTCGAAGGTCAAGGACCTCATCGCCGCACTCGGCGGCTAGCGAGCCGCTAGTCGATGCGGATGACGTACGTACCGTCCTCGTCGCGTTCGATCTGCCGATCCCACGTATTCAGCCAGACGGGGGTGTCGCTGCGAGTGCCGAGGTAGGCGTTTCGGATCGCGCCGCCCGGCTGAAGGTGCACACTCCACTCCTCACCCGTGGCCTGGATGGTGACCAACTCCTCGCCGTCGGCGCCCCGGATGGACAGCGTGTGGCCGTTGAACTCCTGCTCGGACAGTTCGGCATCGGATGCGGCCAACTCACCCTCGTCGAGCTGTTCTTCGAATTCGTCGCCTTCATCGGCGTCCTGGGTTGTGTCGGCTTCGGCTGGCTCGGCTGGGTCGGGCACGCCGCCACTCTACCCACGGTCGGCGCCGGGTGCCACGGCTTGCGTCGGGCTCGCAATTCACGCTGAAGGCCTTGCCGCCGTGGCGGACTCGCACCACACCCCCGAAGCCGGGCGCCCTGCGACGAGCCACTCTGCACCGGGCGGTCAGCGTCCGCCCGGCTTTCCCCGCCCGGCGCGGCCGGCGGGCAGTATCGTCCGAAAGATGGCAGACACCCCAGAGTCCTTGACGATCATGTTCTGGCCGGAGTCGGCCTACGGTCCGACGAATCAGTGCATCGGGTTGGCCGCCATCCTGCGCGATCGCGGCCACACCTTCGTGTTCGCTGCGGAAAGCTCTTGGGCGGGCAAACTTGCGCCGCTGGGCTTCGTCGAGGAACTCGTCGACCTGGCCGAGCCCGACCCGGCCGCAGGCGAAGAGGATGCCGGCAAGTTCTGGACCGACTTCATCGCCGAGACCTCGCCGGAGTTCCGCAAGCCGACGATCGAACAACTCGAGTCGTTCGTCCAGCCGACCTACCAGGCGCTGATCGACGGGGCCAAGTACTGCGAGCCGCGGCTGCGCGAGCTCGTCGCCAAGCATTCCCCGGACGTCATCGTCGAGGACAACGTGGTGATCTTCCCGGCGTTGCAGAGCTCTGGAGCCCCATTCGTCCGCATCGTGTCGTGCAGCCCGCTGGAGGTCAGCGGACCCGGGGTGCCGCCACCGTTCTCGGGGTTGCCCAGCGCCGATCACAGCGAGTGGGCGGCCTATCGCGCCGAGTTCGACCGCACCCACCGCGCCATGTGGTCGGACTTCGACCAGTGGGTGCAGGCCCAGGGCGGCGCCGCACTGCCCGAACT
>JAHFVB010000093.1:6604-11860 GCA_023264755.1 Mycobacterium sp.
ACGCCGCCAACCTCTACGTCTATCCGGCCGAGGCCGACTACCTCGACGCCCGGCCGCTCGACGCGAGCTGGACCAGGATGGATTCCAGTGTGCGCGAAACCGACGAGGAATACGTGCCGCCGGCCAAGGTCGCCGATCGCCCCGACGACAGTGCCCTGATCTACCTCTCGCTGGGCTCCCTCGGCGGCGCGGACGTCGAACTGATGCAGCGCCTCGTCGACGTGCTCGCCACCACCAGGCATCGGTTCATCGTCAGCATGGGACCGCAGGCCGATCGAATCACGCTGGCGGACAACATGGTCGGCGCCCAGATGCTGCCGCAGACGAAGGTGATCCCCCTGGTCGACCTGGTGATCTCGCACGGCGGCAACAACACCGTCACCGAGACGCTGCACTTCGGCAAACCGCTGATCGTGTTGCCCCTGTTCTGGGACCAGTACGAAAATGCCCAGCGCATCGACGAACTCGGCTTCGGGGTGCGGCTGGACACGTACGCCTTCGCCGACGCGGAGTTGACCGATGCGGTCGAGCGGCTGCTCGGCGACACCGCGCTGCGCGCCCGGCTGGCCCAGCAGGGTGCGGCCATTCGGGGCCGCGACGGGCTGCGGGTGGGGGCCGACGTGATCGAACGAGTGGGGGCCGAACATCGAGCGTCGGTTGGCTGACGTCGGGGAAGTGCTCGACACGCTCGAACTCGCGGCGGGGCGGCGCCTGGCGGTGCTCCGCGAGGCCGACGGGATGGCGGCTCTGCCGATGATCCTCGACCCGGCCGGCCGGTGGCGCCGCGCCCGACCGGGTGACGGCGTGGCGGAGGCACTGCTGAGCACCCTTGCCACGCGCTCCGAGCTGGACGGCACGACGCCGGACGGCACGACGCCGGACGACACGACCGCGGCTGGCAACTTCCGGTTGCACTCCTGGACGCGACACACCGCCGCCGGTGAGCGCGCGATGTACGTCGACCAGACCAACGAATCCGTGATCGTCGGCGACGCAGCCGTCGTCAAGTGGGCCACGCACCTCCAGCGCGGACCTCACCCCGCGCCCCACCGGATCGCCGTGCTGCGCGACGTCGGGTTCGAGGGGATGCCGACGCCGTGGGGCATCGTCACCTGGCAGCCGCCCGACGGTGCGGAGACGGTGGTCGCGAGCGTCGACGAGTACCTGCCTGGCGCCGTCGACGGTTGGACGTGGGCCGTCGACCTCTACACCGCGGCCGCCGCGGACCGCGCGCCTGCACAGGTGCTCCAGCCGGTCGCCGAGGTCGGGGCCCTGGTGGCCGACATGCACGCCGCGTTGTCCCGTACCGTCGGCCTCGCCTCGCAGCACGACGCCGACCGCTGGCGAGCCGACGCCCTGCTGACCCTCGAAACCGTTTGCGGGCTGGCCGATTCGGCGAGTGCCGAATTCGTCAGGGTGCATCGTCGGGAGCTGGAGGCCATCCTTGACGGCCTTGGCGGGCTTGCGGGTGCGCCGATCATCGCCGGGCACGGCGATCTGCACGTCGGACAGGTACTGCGCAGTGACGGGCGATTCGTCATCACCGACTTCGACGGCAACCCGGTGCTCCCGGCGCAACAGCGCATCCTCGCCATTCCTGCGGCCGTCGACGTGGCGGGCCTGACCCAGTCCCTGGCCCACGTCGCGATCGTGGCCGCCAAACACACCGAGCTCGACGCCGCCGCCCTGGCCGACGTCGACGCGGCCGGCCGGGCCGCGTTCCTGTCCAGCTACACCGCACGGCTCCACGAACTGGGCCACGCGGACCTGTACGACGCCACCCAGCTCGGCGCCCTTCGCATCCAACAGGTGCTGCGCGAAGTCATCTATGCCGACCGACACCTTCGGCGCTGGATGTACGTACCGGACGCAGCGCTACCCGCGCTCTTCGCAGAGGAGCCAACGACGTGAAGCCCGATGGTTTCGCCGCCGACCTACGCCGCAAGCCCGAGCTGTTGGGGCGGCTGGCCACGACGCTGGCCGAGGGCAACCCGTGGGCGGAGTTGGTAGCCCCCGGCGTCCAACGAATCGTCTTGCTGGGCATGGGGTCTTCGGCCTACGCGGGCCACGTGGCCGCGGCTCGGATGCGGGCCCTCGGGCTCATCGCGTCGTCGGAGCTGGCGACGTCGCAGTTGCTGCCCGAATGGGGCGATGGCACGTTGGTGGTGGCGACGTCGGCGAGCGGCGGCTCGATCGAGACCCTCGACGCGCTGGGCCGGCTCGCCCCTGGCACCCGGACGGTGGCGTTGACCAATACCGCGGGCTCGGCCATCACGCAGCGCTGCGATGGCGTCGTCCTGCTGGACGCCGACGCCGAAGTGGGTGGAGTGGCCTGCCGTAGTTACCAGCACACGCTGGCCCTGCTGCTGGCGCTGGAGTGCCGGCTCGCGGGTCTCCCCACCACCGCCCTGGCCGAGACGGTCGCCGCCGCCGCGGAGGCCAACGCTTATCTGCTCGATACCGAAACCGACTGGTGTCCCACGGTTTCCGAGCTCCTGCTCGGCCCGGCGGGTACGCACCTGGCCGCGCCGGCGCATCGGTTCTGTTCGGCCCAGCAGGGTGCGCTGATGCTGCGCGAGGGGCCCAGGTTGCCCGCCGTCGGGTGCGAGACCGGCGACTGGAGTCACGTCGACGTCTACCTGACCAAGACCACCGACTACCGGTTGCTCGTCTTCGCGGGATCGACCTGGGAGCCGCAACTGGCCGAGTGGACCACCGCGCGTGGCAGCACGGTCGTCGCCGTGGGTGGCAGCGTTCCCGGCGCGCGCCACGAACTGCGCTATCCCGGTGACTCCGACGACGACGTCAGGTTGCTCACCGAGGTGTTGGTACCCGAGCTCGTCGCCGCCCGGGCCTGGCACGCCGCGGGGTAGCTCGCACACCGGGCGCTACGGGGCGGGATGGGCTAGAGGGTCGATAGCGGTGCGGGCGACGAAGTCCGACCGACCTTCGGCTCCGGGCCGAAAGGCCCTACTCGACCAGCTTGGCCCCGGTACAGGGTGGCACTGCTGCCAAGGTTGGACGGCGGGTTGGCCTGCGTCGACCTTGGGTGCTCACCACCTCGGGAAGGGCAACGACGTGAACTCATCGACGGCTCCAGAGCCGACGGACGCCAAGGACGCACCGCCGCCACCGTCCGGCCGCGACCAAGCGAAGGCGCACGCCCTGGGCCTGACCTCGGCCACCGGCCTGGTCATCGGCAGTGTGGTCGGCACGGGCGTGTTCACCATGCCGGCCGTACTCGCCGGCGCAGGCACCATGAGCATCATCGTGCTCGTCGTGGTCGCAGCCGGGGCGCTGGTGCTGGCCACGCTGTTCGGTCAACTGACCAAACGAGTACCCCAGGGCGACGGCGGGCTGTACGCCTACGCCCGGCACGAGTTCGGCGACTTCGCCGGCTATCTCGTCGGCTGGAGCTATTGGATCTCGGCGTGGGCGGGCAACGCGGCCATCGTGGCCTCCTGGGTGTTCTACGTCGATGCACTATTCGGACTGCAGCACCCGAGCGGACTGCTGAACTGGGGTATCGCTCTGTTCGGACTGTGGGTGCCCGCGATCGTCAATCTGGTTGGGGTGCACCAGATGGCGTGGTTCCAGAACGTCACGGTGGTGCTGAAGTTCTTGCCGTTGCTGTTCGTCGGCGTCATCGGTTGGCTCTTCGTCGACAAGGCGCACTTCGGAGCGTTCAACGCCACCGGCGGCAGCCTCTACAGCGGGATCGGGATGGCCGCCGGGGTCGCCCTGTTCTCCTTCATCGGCATCGAGGCGGCCGCCATCACCGCGAAGCAGGTCCGGAACCCCCGGGCGAACGTCGGGCGCGCGACGCTGATCGGCACCGCTGCGAGCGCCGTGTTGTACGTCCTGGTGACCGGGGCCGTGATGGGCCTGGTGCCGCACGACACGCTGGTCAACACCGGATCGCCCTTCGTCGACGCCTTCCAGGCGATGTTCCCCGGCACCGGATGGGCCGGGTCCTTCATGGCCGCCGTCGCCGTGTGTTCCGGGATTGGCGCGCTCAACGGCTGGACCCTGATCGTCACCGAGAGCTCCCGCGCCATCGCTCAAGACGACCTGTTTCCCCGGGCCTTCGCTTGGACCGACCGCAACGGCACGGCTTGGTTCGGCATCGTGGTCGGCGCCGTGCTGCCCTCGCTACTCATGTTGTGGCGGTACACCTCCGGGTCCGGGCTGACGGTCTTCACGTACTTGGTCAACCTCACCGTCATGACGGTGGCGGTGGCGTACTTCTTCTCTGCCCTGGCCCAACTCACCTATCTGGTCTCCCGGCGCGCAACGGTGCAGGGCTGGCGCTTGGTCCGCGACCTGACCGTCGCAGTGACCGGACTGCTGTTCTCGATGTGGCTGACGTTCGCCTCGGGGTACCAAGTGGTCTATCAGGGGCTGGCGGTGATCCTCGCCGGCATGGTCGGCTACGCATTCTTGAACGCCCGCCGGCAACGGCTCGGCGAGGCGGTCGAACCGGTGGAACGGCTCGCCGGGTCACCCGGCCCCGCCGTGCCGTCGAGTGACTTGCCCTGCGACACCAGGGAAGTCGCGTGACGCGCGTCACCACGAGCCCCCAGCTGGGGGCTCGGTCCCACGCTCGAGGAGGATGACGATGATCGAAGTACTGACGGACATGCCCGAGGGCGTCAGTGGCATCCGGGTTTCCGGCCGGCTGTGCGGCGACGACCTGCGCCAGTTCGAGCCCGCGATGAAGGACCTGCTCAAGGGCGGCGAGCTCCGGCTCGTCGAGGTCATCGCACCCGACTACGAGGGCTTCGGCCCCGGCGGCTTCGTCGAGGACCTGAAGTTGGGCTTCGGCGCCCTGTTTCAGCATCATTCGTCGTTCCAGCGGATCGCCGTCGTGACGGACAAGGAGTGGGTGGCCCACACCTTGCACGCGTTGGGCTGGATGGTGCCAGGCGAACTCGCCCTCTTCGGACTCGACGAGCTCGAGCGCGCCAAGCAGTGGGCCGCCGGCGCGGCCTAGCCGTACGGACGGGCCCCGCGCGGTCGTCGGCCCCACGACTCACAGTGAGTCTTGTCACGCCTGGAAGTACTTGCGCTATACGCAATTCGAGCGTTCGGGTGGCCCCGCGGCCCAGCTCGTCGCGCAGCCTTCGGGACGGCACGGTCCCTGTTCCCGTGGCGCCCAACCCCCACATTCGCGCATTCACCATGGTCAGCTCGGGTCTGACCGGGGTCGCCCCGTTGGTCGCCGGTCCGGGGGTCCGATCAGGGGGCTCCGGCCGG
>JAHFVB010000475.1 GCA_023264755.1 Mycobacterium sp.
TCGTCGAGGGGCTTGGTGAAGCTCGGCCAGCCGGTGCCGCTGTCGAACTTGTCGACGGAGGCGAACAACGGCTCGCCGGATACGACGTCGACGTAGATCCCCGGCTCGTGGTTGTCCCAATACTCGCCGGTGAACGGCCGCTCGGTGCCGCTCTCCTGCGTGACGTGGTACTGCTCCGGCGACAACGCGCCGACCGCGGTCGGGTTCTTGTGATACTCCCTTGCCACTGGTCCTCCTAAGGTTGGCATCGGTACAACCTCGAGTCAGGTTGGGTTAGTTCCCGGCGTCGACCCCGCCCCCGTCGCGTCACGAATTGGTCAGATGCGTGCTCGACAAACGCTGATAGAACGTGTTCTAGTTCTGGGTGTGACGAGCACCACCTTCAGCCGCGACGAACTGGCCGCGGCATTCGAACAGTTCGAGCAGACCGTCGACACGGCGGCCCGCACCAGGAACTGGGATCCATGGGTTGACCAGTACTCCGACGACATCGTCTACGTCGAGCACGCGGCCGGCACCATGCGCGGTCGGGAGCAGGTGCGCCCGTGGATCTGGAAGACCATGGGGAGCTTCCCGGGCAGCTACATGACGTCGTTTCCGACGCTGTGGAAGGTGTACGACGAGGCGACCGGCCGGGTGCTCTGCGAGCTCGACAACCCCATGCGCGATCCCGGCGACGGCACCATCATCAGCGCCACGAACATCTCCATCGTCACCTATGCGGGGGACGGGCTGTGGTGCCGACAGGAGGACGTCTACAACCCGTTGCGCTTCGTCTCGGCGGCGATGAAGTGGTGCCAGAAGGCCGAGCAGCTCGGCACGCTGCCCGACGAGGCTGCCGACTGGATGCGCCAGCTGGGTGGGGCCAAGTGAGCGCACCGAAGTTGGTCATCGGCGCCAACGGCTACCTGGGTTCGCACGTCACACGCCAACTCGTCGCCGCCGGCCACGACGTCCGGGTGATGGTGCGGGCCGGCGCCAGCACCGTAGGCATCGACGACCTGGAGGTGACGAGGTTCGTCGGCGACATTTGGAACGACGACGTGCTGCGCGCGGCCATGGCGGGTTGCGACGACGTCTACTACTGCGTGGTCGACACGCGGGGTTGGCTCAAGGATCCGGCCCCGCTGTTCCGGACCAATGTCGAGGGCACGCGCAACGTGCTGGAAGTGGCGAAAGATGCTGGGCTGCATCGGTTCGTCTTCACCAGCAGTTACGCCACCGTGGGGCGCAAGCGCGGTCGCGTCGCCACCGAGGACGACGTCATCGTCGACCGTGGGCTGACGGCCTATGTGCGCTCCCGGGTTCAAGCCGAGCAATTGGTCATGCAGTACGCCCGTGAGCAGGGCCTGCCGGCCGTCGCGATGTGCGTGTCGACCACCTACGGCGCGGGCGACTGGGGGCGCACCCCGCATGGCGCGATCATCGCCGGCGCGGCGTTCGGCAAGCTGCCGTTCGTGATGAAGGGCATCGAGCTCGAAGCGGTCGGCATCGACGACGCGGCGCGCGCGCTGATCCTGGCCGCGGACAAGGGCAGGGTCGGTGAGCGCTACCTGATCTCTGACAAGATGATCGGCAACGCCGAGGTGGTCCGAATCGCCGCGGAGGCGGCGGGCGTGCCCGCCCCGACGAAGTCGATTCCGCTCGCGCTGGCGTGGACGATGGCGGTGCTCGGCAGCGCCAAGGCGCGGATCACCGGCACCGATGAACGGATGTCCATCGGCTCGCTGCGGCTGATGCGCGCCGAAGCGCCCGTCGACTGCAGCAAGGCCCGACGTGAACTCGGCTGGCAGCCCCGACCGGTCGAGGAGTCCATCCGCGAGGCCGCCAAGTTCTGGGTCGGACTGCGCGCGGCCAAGCGGAACAGCAAGCAGGCCGGTTGATGCCACCGAGTCTGTTGAACTCGACAGCCCGGCTGATGCCACCGGGTTGGTTGAACTCGACAGCCCGGCTGATGCTACCGGGTTGGTTGAACCCAACGGTGCCTTCACGGGCCTAGCCTGAGCATCGTGACCGACAAGCTCCACGTCGACCTGTCCGGCGCCCCGCAGACCATGCTGGCGACGCTGTACGCCAAGGGGCTGGATGCCGACCTACCGCGGCCGATCCTGGCCGACCGCTACGCGAAGGACATCGTCGCGCGACTCGACTACGACTGGTCGCAGACCACCATCACCGCGCGAACTTCTCCGTCGGTGACGACGCGCAGCGCCCACTTCGACCTCTGGACCCGCCAGTTCCTCGCGGTGCATCCGAAGGCCACCGTCCTACACCTGGGCTGCGGTCTGGACAGCCGATGCCTGCGCGTCGACCCCGGGCCCGACGTCGAGTGGTACGACGTCGACTATCCCGACGTGATTGCCATTCGCGCCCAGCTGTTTCCGTCTCGTCCGCATTGCCACGTCGTCTCGGCGTCGGTGACCGATCCGGGCTACCTCGCGGACCTCCCCACCGACCGCCCGACACTGCTGATCGCCGAGGGGCTGATGATGTACCTGCAGCGCGAGGACGGTCTCGCGCTGCTGCGCCGCGTCGTGGAGCGGTTTCGCTCCGGCGAGCTTCAATTCGACGCGTTCAACCGCCTCGGCATCAAGACGCAGTGGACCAACCGCGTGGTGACGCGCGCCGGGGCCACTCTGCACTGGGGCATCGACGGACCCGGCGAGATACTCGCGGCGGTGCCCGGCACCCGACTCCTGGCCTGGATGTCCGCGCTCGACTCGCAGTCCTTCCGGGCCGTCGGCGGCGGGTACCGACTGATGGGCAAGCTGATGTCCGCTGTTCCCGTGCTGCGCTACATGGCGCAGTACCACCGCTACGCATTCGGTCCACCGAACTAGCGCTACGCATTCGGTCCACCGAACGAGCGCTGGGGATTGGGTCCACCGGGCTAGTGCTGCGCATTGGGTCCACCGAACGAGCGCTGGGGATTGGGTCCACCGGGCTAGTGCTACGCATTGGGGCCACCGGGTTAGGCCGCTCTGTTGCCGAGTACGGGTTGTCGCCGGTGCCCGTCGTCGAATCCGGGCGCCCACGGCCACCGACCGCGGTCATCGGCCCAAACCAGTTGCACAGCTGCGACTCTCGGACCACCGATGGCGATGGCCATGCTGAGGTGTACGTCGGGCTGCGCCACCTCCACGAGTTCGACGCGAGTGCTGGCCGGCAGCGACACCCGTTCGCCCGGGGCGGGTCTCCGACCGATCAACGCACGCCTGGCGTAGGTATTCAGCAGCCACCTGGCCCGTTTCGGCGCAAGCCCCGTGACGAGGAGCTCGGGAAGTCCGCGTGCGTGAAGACCGATCGTGTACGCGAAGGAGCTGCGGTCGTCCTCGACGTACTGCACGACCCAGCCCATGGCCCGGATCTGTTCGCGTAGTAGTCCGAGGTAGTCGTCGAGCTTCTGGTCGGGGTGATCGCACAGCCAACACATCGCCTGGGCGCCTCTCTGTCGTAGTTGCCTTCAGAGTGCGGTGGGGCGGTGACAATTCGGGCTCCGTCGCCGAAGTTGTCCACAGTTGCGAATTCATCCACAGGCTTGCGGCGCTCGGTCCAATTAGCATGAAGCACCGACATTTTCGGTACACATGGCAGAGTTGTCCACAGTTGCGTGTTCATCCACAGCGGCGGTGTTGGGAGGCACCCGGTGTCGCCCCGGGGTCGGTGGGCTAGCGCATTGTCGAAAACATGTTCGATGAACTGCTGGCCGCCATGGTCTCCGCCCGGACCCCGAGTGAGCGGGTCGCGGCGGGCGCGCGGCTGGAGAACGCCGCCTGCGCGGCGCGGTTGGCGTCGATGGCCGACATGCTCGAGCTCGCCCATGCCGCAGACGGGTCGTCCGACCGGGACCAGTGGCGGTTGGACAACTGGTCGGCGGTCTGCGCCCACATCGGGGCCGTGCAGAACTTGACCAGCGGAATGGCATCTGGATTGCTGATGGACGCCATCACGCTCCGCGAACGGCTGCCCAAGGTGGCCGAGGCATTCGCTGCCGGTCTGCTCAGTCTTCGGTTGGTGCACGCCATTTGCGCACGCACCATGCTGGTCCAGGATCCGGTGGCCTTGCGTGCGATCGACGCCGAGCTCGCCGAGCAAC
>JAHFVB010000476.1 GCA_023264755.1 Mycobacterium sp.
AGCCGGCGCCCTTGGCGAGCATCAGCCAGCCTGCGCGCGCTGTCCGGCCGACGGCGGAACCAGCGGCCCCGATCGGCGACGCCGTGCGCCGTGGCGCCGGTTTCCGTCGTGGTGCCGGCCGGGCTACCGCGCGCGAACCGGGCTTTGACCTGGTCGAACGGGTGCCCGAACGGGCTGCGGTCTTACTAGCCATGGCTTGCAGCCTAGTCGCAACAGCCCCAAGACCACCATCTGCCACACTGGTCACAGGTCGATTGCAATGTTTCCTAGCTGAGCTTTGCATCAGTAGGGTGGACACCTGTCCATCGCACGTGAACTCGATGAGGAGTCATCGCCCATGTCCAGCTCGAACCCGGTCGTCGTCGTCGCCACCATGACTGCCAAGCCCGAATCAGTCGACACGGTGCGGCAGGCCTGCCAAGCCGCGGTCGAGGCCGTGCATTCGGAGCCGGGCTGCGAGCTGTATTCCCTGCACGAATCCAACGGGACGTTCGTGTTCGTCGAGCAGTGGGCCGACGAGGACGCGCTGAAGACTCACAGCACCGCCCCGGCGATCGGCACGCTCTTCGGCGCGATCGGCGAACACCTCGACGGCGCCCCCGACATCAAGATGCTCACCCCCGTCGTGGCGGGCGACCCAGCGAAGGGCCAACTGCGCGGCTGACGAGCGTGCGCGCCGGGGAAGCAGTGGCAACCGACACCCGCTCGCGCGGGGAGAAGAGGGTCATGGCATGGGAACGCTGAGCGGCAAGGTCGCGTTCATCACCGGAGCCGCCCGCGGCCAGGGGCGCGCCCATGCCGTCAAACTGGCCTCCGAGGGCGCCGACGTCATCGCCGTCGACCTCTGCGACCAGATCGCGTCGGTCCCCTACCCCATGGCCACTGTCGAAGACCTCGACGCCACGGTCAAGCTCGTCGAGGAGACGGGCGCGCGAATCGTCGCCCAGCAGGCCGACGTCCGGGACCGCGCCGCGTTGAAGTCCGCCCTGAAGGCCGGCGTGGCCGAACTCGGCGGCCGGCTCGACATCGTGATCGCCAATGCCGGGATCGCCCCGATGGCCGGGGAGGACGCCTGGCAGGACGTCATCGACGTCAATCTGACGGGCGTCTACCACACCATCGACGTCGGAATGCGTCCGATGATCAAGGCGGGCAACGGCGGAGCGATCGTGCTGATCAGTTCGGTGGCGGGGCTGGTGGGCTTGGCCGCCCCCCAGGCGGGATCCATCGGCTATGCGGCCGCCAAACACGGCATGGTCGGACTGATGCGGGTGTACGCCAATCTCCTTGGTTCACTGGACATCCGCGTCAACACGATCCATCCCGCCGGCGTGCGCACCCCGATGATCGAAAACGAGTTCACCCGCAAGTGGCTCGAAGACATGGCAAACGACGTCGGCGGCAACAGTTCCATCCAAATGGACACTGTCGAACCCGAGGACATCGCCAACACCGTGGCGTGGCTGGTCTCCGATGCCGGTCGCCACATCACCGGGGTGACGTTGCCCGTCGACGCTGGGTACGTCAACAGGCGCTGACGGTGGCCCCGAACACGGAGGCGCAGACGGCCTTCGGGCCGATGGTGCTCTCGGCGGTCGAGCACCAGGAAGCACCGGAACGACGACTCGTCGACGACGAGCTGGCGGTCGCGTTCCTGCCGGCGGCGTTACGGTTGTTAGTCGCCGCCACCCGTTTTGCGCCGCTGCGCCGGGCTGTCATCGGCGCCTCCGAGCGAACCGGGTCGGGCCTGTGGGCCACCCTCGCATGTCGCAAGCGCTACCTCGACGACAACCTGGCGAAGGCGATTGGCGGTCTCGACGCGGTGGTCATTCTCGGCGCCGGGTTCGACACCAGGGCCTACCGGCTGGCCCGCCATCACGACCTGCCCGTCTTCGAGGTCGATCAACCGGTCAACATCGAGCGCAAACGGAAGGTCGTGGCCCGAGCGCTCGGCACGCCGCCGCCGTCGGTGCGGCTGGTTGCGGTCGACTTCGAACGCGACGACCTGATGGCTGCACTCAGCTCACAGGGCTACCGGGCCGAGTACCGCACGTTCTTCGCCTGGGAGGGGGTCACGCAGTACCTGACGGAATCGGCCATGCGCGCGACCCTCGCGCAGCTGGCTCGGGCCGCTCGCGGAAGCCGACTCGACTTCACCTACGTGCAACGTGACTTCATCGACGGTGCCGAACTCTACGGAGCGCCCATGCTCTACCGGCGAATGCGACGTCGCCGGCAGGTGTGGAAGTTCGGACTCGCGCCCGAGTCCGTCGCGGAGTTCCTCGCGCCGTATGGGTGGCGGCTCCTGGAGCAGGCCGGACCGGACGTGCTGATGGAACGCTACGTTCGGCCGGCAGGCCGCAACCTCACCGCATCGCAGCTCGAATGGTCGGCGTATGCCGAGAAGTCCTAGTAGATCTCGAGGACCGTCGGCACGATCATCGGCTGACGGCGGTATACCTCGCTGACCCACTTGCCGATGGCGCGCCGCGCGGCCTGGGCGATGCGCGTCGGGTCGGTGACCTTGTCTGCGGCCAGCGCGTCCAGCGCCTCGGCGACCTTGCGGGTGGCGGGCTCGAGTGCCTTGGGGTCCTCCGAGAAGCCCCGCGAATGCAGGTGGGCCGCGGCGGCCAGCTTTCCGGTGCCACGTCGGACGACGACCGTCACTCCGATGAAACCCGAAGCCAGCGTGAGACGTTCGCCGACGATGGCGTCGCCGACGTCACCGGTGATCAGTCCGTCGACGAACATCTTGCCGACGGGAACGGCCCCGGCGATCGACGCCTTGCCGGCCACCAGGTCGACGCTGACGCCGTTCTCGGCCAACACGATCGAATCGGCCGGCACGCCGGACTTCTCCGCCAGTGCCGCATTGGCCCGTAGGTGGCGCCACGTGCCGTGCACGGGCATCACGTTGCGCGGCCGAACGCCGTTGTAGAGGAACAGCAGTTCCCACGCATAGGCGTGGCCTGACACGTGAATCCGCGCGTGCGCGTTGGTGACGACACGCACCCCGATCTTCGCCAACGCGTCCAGGACGCCGAAGATCGCCTCCTCGTTGCCCGGGATCAGCGACGAGGACATGATGATCAGGTCGCCAGAGGTCAGCGTGATGCTGCGATGCTCACCGCGCGACATCCGCGACAGCGCCGCCATCGGCTCGCCCTGCGTGCCGGTGGTGATCAGGGTGACCCGGTCGGCCGGCAGCGTTTCGGCCACGCTGATGTCGATGACGTCGTCGTCGGCGACGGTCAGGAATCCGAGCTCCTTGGCGATGCCCATGTTGCGCACCATCGACCGGCCGACGAACGACACCTTGCGGCCCAGGGCTACCGACGCATCGATGATCTGTTGCACGCGTGCGACGTTGGAGGCGAAGCAGGCCACGATGACCCGGCCCTCGGCGCCGCGGATCAGCCGGTGCATGTTCGGCCCGATCTCGCTCTCCGAAGGCCCCACACCCGGGATCTCGGCGTTCGTCGAATCGCAGAGGAACAGGTCGACTCCGGCGTCGCCGAGGCGCGACATGCCCGGCAGGTCGGTGGGACGGCCGTCCAAGGGCAGCTGGTCGAGCTTGATGTCACCGGTGTGCAGCACCGTGCCTGCGTCGGTGTACACCGCGATGGCCAGCGCATCCGGAATCGAGTGGTTGACCGCGAAGTACTCGCATTCGAAAACGCCGTGTCGGCTGCTCTGGTGTTCGCTGACCTCGACGAACACCGGCTTGATGCGATGCTCGCGACACTTCGCCGCCACCAACGCCAAGGTGAACTTCGATCC
The DNA here is from genome assembly GCA_023264755.1 of Mycobacterium sp. Taxonomy (GTDB): domain Bacteria; phylum Actinomycetota; class Actinomycetes; order Mycobacteriales; family Mycobacteriaceae; genus Mycobacterium. The sequence continues at coordinate 3,781 of JAHFVB010000476.1, forward strand.
GACGACCGGGATGTCGGCCCGCAGCTTCAGCAGGTGCGGGATGGCTCCGATGTGGTCCTCGTGGGCGTGGGTCAACACCAGCGCCTCGATGTCGTCGAGGCGATTCTCGACGTGGCGCAGATCCGGGAGGATGAGGTCGACGCCAGGCTCGTCATGGCCCGGGAACAGCACTCCGCAGTCGATGATCAGCAGTCGGCCGAGGTGCTCGAAAACGGTCATGTTGCGGCCGATTTCGCCGATGCCACCGAGCGCGGTCACCCGCAGCCCCCCGGGAGCCAGGGGGCCGGGCGGCACTAGCGGCGCCGTCGACGAT
>JAHFVB010000477.1 GCA_023264755.1 Mycobacterium sp.
TTCACCGACGACGTCATCGAGGCGATGGCCACCACGCCGAACGTCTGCCCGACACTGCACATGCCGTTGCAGTCCGGCTCCGACCGCATCCTCAAGGCGATGCGCAGGTCCTACCGGGCGCAGCGTTACCTCGGCATCATCGACCGGGTCCGCGCGGCGATTCCGCACGCGGCCATCACCACCGACCTCATCGTCGGGTTCCCCGGTGAAACCGAAGAGGACTTCCAGGCCACGCTCGACGTGGTCGAGCAGGCCAGGTTCGCCAACGCGTTTACGTTCCAGTACTCCAAGCGACCCGGCACCCCGGCCGCCGAGCTGCCCGATCAACTGCCGAAAGCCGTTGTGCAGGAACGCTATCAGCGCTTGATCGATCTTCAGGACCGCATCGCGTGGGAGGAGAACCGGGCCCAGGTTGGTACCCGCGTCGAACTCCTGGTCGCCACTGGCGAGGGCCGCAAGGATGCAGCCACGGCCCGGATGTCCGGCCGGGCCCGCGACGGCCGACTCGTGCACTTCGCTCCCGGCGGCCGCGACGTGAGGCCAGGGGACGTCGTCACGACCGTGGTGACCGGCGCCGCCCCACACCATCTGATTGCCGACGCCGAACTGCTCGATCACCGGCGCACCCGCGCCGGAGACGCGCACGAATCGGGGCGTCGGGTCAAGACCGTGGGCCTGGGACTGCCTGGGCTCGGCACGTCCGCCCCACCGGCGGCAGCGGCGAAGGGATGCTGCGGATGATCGGCGACGAGGGTCGAACCGACCCGGGCTTCGACCAGTTCAAGGGTGACATCGAAGCCGTCGAGCAACGAATGGCACGCGAAATCGATCCGGGGGCAAGGGCGCTGGTCGTCGCCATCTTGGTCTTCGTGATCCTGGGGACGTTCGTGCTGCCCCACACCGGCAGCGCGAAGGGCTTCGACGTCCTGGTCGGCGACGACGCCGCGCTGCGGGAGGCCATCGCCCTGCCGTCGCGCGTGTTCGTGTGGCTGGTGCTGGTGTTCAGCGTCGGGTTCTCGATGCTCGCCCTGCTCACCCGGCGCTGGGGGCTGGCCTGGATCGCGCTGGCCGGTTCGGCCGTGGCCTGCCCGATCGGCATGCTCGCGGTGTGGTCCCGTCAGACGGTGGCCGCGCCACATCCTGGACCCGGCCTCGGGCTAATCATCTGCTGGATCGCGGTGATCCTGCTGACGTTCCACTGGCTGCGAGTGGTCTGGTCGCGCACCGCGGTGCAGCTGGCCGCCGAGGAACAGCGCCGCAAGGCGGCGGCCGAACGCCAGCGCAAGGGCTTGCTGGACGAACTCGGCGGCGACTAGCGCTTCTTGCCGAGCGCTCCGACCGCCGCCTCGGCCCACTCCCGCCATTGGGCGGCGTTGGCGCGTGCGGCCTCGGCGTCCTTGGTGCGGCCCGCGGCTTCGGCCTTCGCGGCCTGGCGCTCGTACTGTTCTGCGCGCTCCCGGAACTGGTCGGCCCTGGCCTGAGCCTCGGGATCGGTCCACCCACTCGACGCCGCGTCGCGGACCTTCTTCTCGACGACGCGCATGCGGCGATCCAGCTCGGCGGCCAGCTCGCGGGGGACCTTGCCGATGGCGTCCCACTTGTCGCCGATCGTGCGGAACGCGGCCCGTGCGGAGTCGGCATTGGTGAAGTCGATGGCCTCGGCCTCGGCGAGCAGCGCCCGCGCGGCGGCGGCGTTCGCGCCGAACTCGGCGTCTCGTTCGGCGTTGACGGCGTTGCGGGCGGCGAAGAACTTGTCCTGAGCGGCCTTGAACCGGGCCCACAGGGCGTCGTCGAGGTCCTTCGCCGCGCGGCCCACGCCCTTCCACTCGGTCAACAGGTCGCGGAACGCCGCAGCCGTCGCCCCCCAGTCCGTGGAGTCCGACAGCGCCTCGGCGCGTTCACACAGGGTCTCCTTGGCCTGCCGGACGCCGACGCGCTCCCGGTCGAGCTCCGCGAAGTGCGAACCACGCCGCCGGTTGAACGTCTCCCGAGCGGCCGAATACCGCTTCCAGAGCGCATCGTCGGTCTTGCGGTCCAGTCCGGTGATCGTGCGCCACTCGTCGAGGATCTCGCGCAGTCGATCGCCCGCGGACTTCCACTGCGTCGCATTGGCGGCGATGTCCTCGGCCTCGACGGCCAGGGCCTCCTTGCGCGCCGTCTGGGTCGCGCGCTGCTCGTCGCGACGCTCACGGTCGGCCCGCGCCGCCGTGTCGGCCTGTTCGATGAGGGCGTCGAGCCGCGCGGCCAGTGCGTCGACGTCGCCGAGTACGGAGGCGGTCGGAATGGTCTCGGCGAGCGCCGTGGCTGCGGACTTGATCTTGCGGGCGTCACCCGTCCCGGAGACCAGCCGGCCCTCCATCAGCGCGACCTCGGTATGCAGGTCCTCGAAGCGACGGCCGAAATGCGCCCAGGCGGCCTCGGGATCACCCGCCTGCCACGATCCGATGATGCGTTCGCCCGAGGCAGTGATCAGCCAGACCGTGCCGTCGGGATCCACCCGGCCGAACCGGTGGGGATCCACCGGCGCCGGGACCACGACGGGCGGAGTACCGCCTGGCCGTGGGACGGGACGCGGCGGTCCAGGTCGCGGGGTCGGCTTGGGTGATCCGCTTGAATCACTGGTCGTCATGTCCGTCATCCTCATACCCTCCGCGCGGTGACCCGCGCATCTGCCGCGCGACGCGGCGCCCATTAGCTCGTACTCGCCCGTAATTGAAACAGGTCACCCGCCGACATGCCCATGCCTTCGCACTACCGGTTGCCTGGGCGGAGCCGCCCGAGGGCGCCCAGCACCCCGACTTCAGCGCGCAACCCGCCCGTCACCTGGCCTCTTTCCCTCGCGTGCGGGGTGCTCGCTAGCGTGATTGCGTGCTGACCGCCATCGCCATGATCCCATCGGCGCCCGTCATGGTGCCCGAGCTCGCGACGGGGGCCGCCGCGGAGCTGACGGAGCTGCACGCCGCGGTCCTCGCCGCCGCACGGTCGTTGCCGGATCGGTGGGTCGCCGTCGGTGTCGGATCGGCCGACGAGGTCATCGGAACGGATGCGGTGGGGACGTTCGGCGGCTACGGCGTCGACGTCCGCGTGGCCCTGACCGGTGACGGCTTGGTCGACGAAGCGGTCCAGCCGAGCCGACTGCCCTTGGCGGCCTTGATCGCTGGGTGGGTCCGCGGGCAGGCCAATCCCGCGGCGCTGGCCGAGGTCCGGGTCTACTCCGAGGGCCAGGACGGGGCGGCCGCGCTGGCTCTCGGCCGCGCTCTACGCGCCGAGCTCGACGGAGTCGCCGAGGCCGTCGGCGTCCTGGTCGTCGCCGACGGCGCGAACACGCTGACCCCACCCGCACCCGGCGGCTACGACCCGGATTCGCCCGCCGTCCAGCAGCGCCTCGATGACGCGCTCGGCTCGGGTGACGTTGCCGGCCTGGCTGGCCTGCCCCGCGAAATCGTCGGCCGCGTGGCGTACCAGGTGCTGGCCGGCCTGGTCGAGCCCGGCCCGAGCTCGGCTCGCGAGCTGTTTCGCGGCGCGCCGTACGGGGTGGGCTACTTCGTCGGTACCTGGACACTCTGATGTCGACCAGGCCCATCGCCGTCGTCGGCCCGACCGGCACCGGCAAGAGCGCGCTCGCGTTGGACGTCGCCGAACGGATCGGCGGCGAGATCGTGAACGCCGACGCCATGCAGCTGTACCGCGGGATGGACATCGGCACCGCCAAGTTGGCGCCGGAGCAGCGCCGCGGCATCCCGCACCATCAGCTGGACGTGCTCGAGATCACCCAGACTGCGACGGTCGGCAGGTATCAGCAGGCCGCCGCCGCCGACGTCGAGGCCGTCATGGCGCGGGGCGCGGTGCCGGTGATCGTCGGCGGATCGATGCTGTACCTGCAGTCGCTGCTCGACGACTGGGCGTTTCCGGCCACCGATCCAGGGGTGCGCGCCCGCTGGGAAGCTCGGCTGGCCGAGCTCGGCGTGGCCGCGCTGCACGCCGAGCTGGCCCGAGTCGACGAGGCGGCCGCGGCGTCCATCCTGCCCTCCGACGGGCGTCGGATCGTGCGGGCGCTCGATGTCGTCGAGCTGACCGGGCA
>JAHFVB010000478.1 GCA_023264755.1 Mycobacterium sp.
TCTCATTCTGCGTAGTGCGCAACGGATAGGAGTCGCATGCCGCCCCCCAAGCGCCCCCCGTCGGTGCTCAACGGCGAAGCTAGCGACCAGGCCAGGGAGGCTGATCGAGTGACCGGTGCCGACGACGCCCTGGCCGCGGCGGAAGAAGCCGACGCGGAGGCCGCTGAAGCCGAGGCCGTCGCCGCTGCCGCCCGAGCGCGTGCGCGCGCGATCCGGCTGCGGCGAGAGGCTGCCGCTGCCGCGGAAGCTGCGGCTGCCGCGGAAGCTGCGCGAGCCAGCGCCGAAGCTGCGGGGTCCGGCGCGGCCGAGGAAGCCGGTCCAGCCGAGGAAGCCGAAACCGAAACCGATTCCGCTGCAAGTGAAGTCGAGCAGCCCGGCCCGTCGACCACCGAGGCCGCTGGCTCGGAGGTGGACGACGACACCACTGGCTCGGAGGTGGACGACGAAGATGTCGACGAAGACCTCGAAGATCTAGCGGAACCGCCGGCGCCCGCCGCGTGGAAGGTGATCGCGAAGGCGGCGGTCGTCGCGGTGGCGGTGGCCGGTTCGCTTGCCCTACTGGGGCTCAGCGCGGCGATGTACGTCCACCACCGCAACGTCGCAGCCCAACAAGCTCAAACGGCCGAGTTCGCCGCTGCCGCACGGCAGGGCGTGGTCACGCTGATGTCGCTTGACTTCAACAAGGCCAAGGACGACGTCCAGCGCATCATCGACAACACGACCGGTGAATTCAAGAAGGACTTCCAAGGCCAAGCCGACGAATTCATCAAGGTCGCCCAGGCGTCCAAGGTCGTCACCGAGGCGAATGTCAACGCCGTCGCGGTTCAGTCCATGGGCAAGGACGACGCCACTGTGCTCATCGCGGTCACCACGAACGTGTCGAACGCGGCTAGCAAGCAGCAGCCCCCGCGCTCCTGGCGGCTCAGAGTCGGCGTGGCACGTGACGGCGATCAGATCAAGCTGGCGAAGGTCGAGTTCGTGCCGTGACCGACGACGACGTGACGAGGACCGAGACCGACGCGACCGAGACCGCTGCGACCAAGACCGCTGCGACCAAGACCGACGTGACCAAGACCGATGACTCGAAGCCCGACGAGCCACAGCTCGACGACGTGACGGAATCCGCCCCATCCGAGGCGACGGCCTCCGAGGACGCCACCGACTCCGAGCACCCAGAGGCGACGGCCTCCCAGGACGCCGAGGTCACCGACTCCGAACCCCCTGCCGACGAGGCCGAGGACCAGCCGACGACCGGGGAGCGTCCACCGAAGACCCTGTTCCGGCGGCTCCTCGTGCCGGTCGGGTTGGTCGTCCTGGTGCTCGCCTCGATCGGGGTGTCGACGTGGTTCTACCTGGCGCTGTTCCGACCCGATCAGCAGGTCGGCGAGGCGGCGAAGGCGACCGCCCTCAAGGCGGCGGCCGAGGGCACCACGTCGCTGCTGTCGTACTCGCCCGACACCCTCGACAGGGACTTCGCCACGGCAAAGGCCCACCTGACCGGTGACTTCCTGAACTACTACACAAAGTTCACCACGGACATCGTCACACCTGCGGCCAAGCAGAAGTCGGTGAAGACCTCGGCGGTGATCGTGCAGTCCGCCGTGTCGGAAATGCATCCCACGTCGGCGGTCGTGCTGCTGTTCCTCAACCAGACGACGACGAGCAAGGAGAACCCCGACGGCTCGTTCACCGCGAGCAGCGTGAAGGTCGGGCTCACCAAGGTCGGCAACGACTGGCTGATCTCCTCGTTCGACCCCGTCTAGGGGCTGATGCGCCGCGCGTCGGAGCCGAGGCTGCACAATCGTTGTCATGCCGCCCGCTTCCCAGCCCGCCGACCTCGTGCTGTCCGGCGGCGGAGTCAAGGGCGTCGGGCTGGTCGGCGCCGTCGTCGCGCTGCTGGACGCCGGTTACGTCCCGCGGCGGATCTCTGGCACGTCGGCCGGCTCCATCGTCGGAGCGGTGGTCGCCGCCTTGACGCAGGCCGGACAGTTGACGGGAGCCCACGCCAAAGAGCTTGCGCTGCAACTCGACTACCGCAAGTTTCTGGATCCGGGCCCGCTCGAGCGGGTGCCGGTCATCGGCCCGTCGCTCGCCTTGGCGCGCGGCAGCGGCATCTACCAGGGCGAGTATGCGCGGACCTGGGTTCGGGACCAACTCGCGCGGTTCGGCATCAGCACATTCGGCGACCTGGCCATCGACGACGACGAGCTTCCGCCCGAGCAGCGCTACCGCTTGGTGGTGACCGTCGCGGACGTCACGACGGGCCAATTGGTGCGCTTGCCGTGGGACTACCAACGGGTTTACGGCCTCGATCCCGACGAACAGTCGGTGGCCGACGCCGTGCGGGCCTCGATGTCCATTCCGTTCTTCTTCCGTCCGGTGACGCTGCGCAGCGCCGCCGGGCTCACGTCGACGCTGATGGACGGGGGCCTGCTCTCGAACTACCCGATCGATTCGCTGGACCGCCGTGACGGCCGGACGCCGCGCTGGCCGAGCTTCGGCGTCACCGTGTTGCCGAACCTGCCTCAGGGCGAGGACAGGGTCATCCCCGCGCTCGACGTGCTGCGGTTGATTGGGGTGCCGCACACCCTCGAGGACGTCATCACGACCGTGCTGGTGGGCCGGGATCAGACGTATTTGAATCAGCCCTGGGTCAGTGCCCGCTCCATCCGGGTGGACTCGACCAAGGTTGGGTTCCTGGACTTCGACATCTCCGACGCCGAGGTCGAAGCGCTCTACGTCAAGGGCTATTCGGCCGGTCAGAAGTTTCTGTCGACCTGGAATTGGGCCGAGTACAAGCGGCGGTACCGCTGATGGGATCGGGGCAGGCGGGCGTGGCGGCTCCGGGTGCGATCCTGCCGGTATCGGCGGCGACGGATCCGGCGGCCGTCTTCACGGCGGTCGCGGGCGAAGAGCCGCTCGTCGCGGTGGTGCGGACGATGCTTGCTCGGATCGGGGCGGCGCGCGTGGTCGTGGCCGTCCCCGAGCGGTTGGTCGCCACGGCGCACGGTCTGTTGGCCGCCCGCGGTTGGTCGGCGGTCGCCGTCGTGGCGGCTCCCGCGCCAGGTGATCGACACCAGGCCATCGGGGCTGGGCTGAAATACCTTGCTCCTGAACCGGATTCGGCGGCGCCACTGCTGGTCTTCGACCATCGTCATCCGCTGGTTCCCACCGAGGTGACCGATCGGGTGATTGCGGGGCTGCGGGCCGGCCACCGCATCGTGGTGCCCGTGTTGCCGGTGACCGACAGCGTGAAGTCGGTCGACGGATGCGGCACCGTCGTCGAGACGATCGACCGTGCGACGCTGCGCTCCGTTCAGTATCCCAGAGGCTTCACCGCCTCGACCCTGACCGAACTGCTCGCCCTCGATTCGAGTGAGGACGAGGTCCGCGCCGCACATACGGCGGGCCTGCCGCTGACCGCGGTGGACGGTCACCGCGACGCGGTGCGCTTCGCCCTTCCGGCCGACGCGGAGCTGCTTGCCGCGATCATCGAGTCCCGTCGCTGACGAGCTCGTGTAGCAGCCGGGCGGCGACGAGCACGTCCTCGGGATAGGTGACCTTCAGGTTGGTCGACGCGCCCGGAAAGGTGCGCACCTCGACGTCGGTGAACCGCTCGACGCACGACGAGGTATCGGTGCCCTCGACGCCCGCCGCCTGGGCCTGGCGGTACGCCTCGAGCAGCGGCTGCGCGCGGAAGGCCTGTGGGGTCTGCACCCGCACCAGGGTGCCTCCGGGCACCATCCCGTCGGAGCCAACGTGGACCACGTCGTCGGCCGGTATGGCCGGTATGGCGCCACCGAACTTCCGTGCGGTCGCCAGGGCCGTGGCCACCAGCTCGGGCCGGGCGAGTGGGCGGGCGGCATCGTGAATCAGCACGACGTCGACCGCACCGGATGTCACGTCGGCCGAGAGGTAGCTCAGCACGTTCCATTCCGAACCGTGTCGAGTCTCGCCACCTTCTACCAATTCCACTCTCACGGTGGGAAGTTCGGCTTGGAGCGTGCCGGCGACCAACTCCCGTTCGCCACGGCGATAGACCAGCACGGTGTGGTCGATGCCCGGCGTGCT
>JAHFVB010000479.1 GCA_023264755.1 Mycobacterium sp.
TGAACACCACCCGATCGGCGGCGGCCTTGATGCAGGCCTTCAGGTTGAGCGTGGTGCGACGCTCCTCGTCCATGATGCCGACCTTCAGCGTGGCCTGCGGCAGCCCGAGCACGTCCTCGACGCGGCTGAACAGCTCACAGGTGAACGCGACTTCGTCGGGGCCGTGCATCTTCGGCTTCACGATGTAGATCGACCCGGTCCGGCTGTTGAGCAGCGGGCCGTTGTCGTCCCCGGTCTTGAGTCCGTGCATGGCGATGAGGCTGGTGAACAGCGCGTCCTGGATGCCCTCGGGCACCTCCGCGCCGTCCTCGCCCGCGACGATCGCGTCGTTGGTCATCAGGTGCCCGACGTTGCGCACGAACAGCAGGCTGCGACCCGGCAGGGTCAACTCGCCACCGTCTGGCCGGGTGAACGTGCGGTCCTGGTTGAGCACGCGGGTGAACGTCTTGTCGCCCTTGCTGACCTCTTCGGTCAGGTCTCCGCGGTTCAGGCCGAGCCAGTTGCGGTATCCGAGCACCTTGTCGTCGGCGTCGACCGCGGCGACGGAGTCCTCGAAGTCCATGATGGTGGTGACGGCAGACTCCAGCACGACGTCCTTCACCCCGGCCTTGTCGGTGGAGCCGATGGGGGAGTCGGGGTCGATCAGGATCTCGATGTGCAGCCCGTGGTGGACGAGCAGCACCGACCAGCTGGGTGAGCCGAGTTCGCCCGTGTAACCGACGAATTCGTCGGGTCGGGCCAGTTCGGTGGACGTGCCCTCGCCCTGGGCGAGCTTCAGTTCACCGTCGGCGATGGTGATGTCCGTGACATCGGCCCACGAACCGGACGCCAGGGGCACGGCCTGGTCGAGGAAGGCCCGGGCATAGGCGATGACCTTGTCACCGCGGACCTGGTTGTAGCCCGTGCCCTGCTCCGCGCCGTCGGCCTCGGGGATCACGTCGGTGCCGTACAACGCGTCGTACAGCGAGCCCCACCGGGCATTGGAGGCATTGAGTGCGAAGCGCGCATTCAACACGGGCACGACGAGCTGTGGTCCCGCGGTGCTGGTGATCTCGGTGTCGACTCCCGAGGTGGTGATCGTGAAGTCGGCGGGCTCGGGCTGGAGGTACCCGATCTCGGTGAGGAACTGCTCGTAGGCCGCCATGTCGAGGGGTTCGATGACCCGCTGGCGGTGCCACTTGTCGATCTGGGCCTGCAGCTCGTCGCGACGGGCCAGCAGCTCTTGATTCTTGGGGGTCAGGTCCGTGACGACCTTGTCGACGCCAGCCCAGAAGCTGTCCGGGTCCAGGCCCGTGCCGGGCAGCGCCTCGTTGTTCACGAAGTCGTACAGCACGCGGGCCACCCGCAGGTTTCCGGCCGTCACACGATCTGTCATGGTTTCCTCTCTGAAGCGTCGATCAAGCTTACCCGCGGGAAACCGCAGCTAACCGCGGTGTACCCCGGGTGAGAACCCGGTCACACCTGAGCCGGCGCAGCGATACCCGAGTTCGGCGCCGCGGCCGCTTCGAGCTCTCCGCGGATGGTGCCGGCCCCCTGCGCCAGCAGTTCCCGGTCGCCGGCGTCCGGTGCCACGGCCCGCGCGTCCCCGACTTCCAGCAGGTCGCGGCAACGGCCGAGCAGCGCGGCCCTGACGTCGACCGCCCGGGCCGACAGCTCGGCTTGGGCCCGGGTGTACTCCGCGCGGCCGGCCGGCGTCTCGATCGCGACGGGCTCGTACCCGTAGGAGCGAAGATCGTAGGGACTGGCCCGCATGTCGAGCTCGCGAGCGGCATGGGCCAACTCGAGGGCGTCCATCAGTAGTTCCGAATCGACCAGCGGAAGCAGCTTGTAGGTGAACTTGTACAAGTCCATCGTGGCGTGCAGGCAGCCCGGTTGCTCGGTGGCGAGCTGCGTCTGCCGGGTGAGCGTTGCCTCGTTGCGCGGTCGTGCGGGCTCGGTGAAGAACCGGTAGGCGTCGAAGTGGGTGCAGCGCAGGGGCAGGGCTTCGACCACCGCGTCGGTTCCGGCGCGGCCCAGGCGCAGCGGAACGGACCCGTGCCGAACCTCCTCGGCGCGGTACGTCATCGCCCATTCGTGCAGTCCGAAGCAGGCCAGTAGGGGCGTGCGCGCGGCGGTCGCCGACAGCAGCCGGTGGACGTACTCGATGGTCTGGCGGCGCCGAGTGAGCAGGGCCGGATCCACCGTCACGCCGACCGCCGACGTGCGGTAACCACTGGACTTCGAGTAGTCCGGCGCAGGCGCCGCCAAGACGACCCCGAAACCGGGGTGCCATCGGCGCAGTTGCCCCGGCTTGAGGCTGTAGTAGGTGAACAGGAAGTCGATCACCGGATGCGGTCGACCCGCGGCGCGGGCCCGCAGGTAGGGCCCGAGCAACGCGTCGACCCGACCCAGGTGGGTGGCGCTGCGCCGTATCCAGTCCTGCGGTGCGAGGACGACCTGCTCGGACACCGGCGTCCCCTACACCCGGTGGGTTCCGTCACGCACCGTGCCGACCAGGTCCTCCACCAAATCCTCGAGCGCCACCACTGCGGTGACGACCCCGTCGGTGGTGACCAGCGCCAGGTGGCTGTTGTCGAGCACCAGGCGCGACAACGCGTCGGGCAGCGGAAGCGTCGCGGCGACCGAGGGCAACGGGCGCACCATCGACGAGTCGAGCACGGCGTCGGTGTCGTCGACGAGCGGGAGCACGTCCTTGATGTGCACGTAGCCGATGATGCGTCCGACGGGGTCGACGACGGGGAAGCGGGAGTAGCCCGTCTCGGCGAGCGCCTGCTGGATGGCTGCGACGGACGGCCCCTGGCCGGCGCCCGCGGCGGGGATCGCGTGGATGTCGTCGACGGGCACGGCGACGTCCGCGACGACGCGGTTGCGAATCTGCAGCGCCCGCGACAACCGGGTGTGCTCCTCGGGATCGAGCAGCCCCTCGGACAGGGACTCGGCGATCATCTCGGACAGCTCGATGGTCGACACGGTGTTCTCGAGCTCGTTCTTGGCCTCGACGCCGAACACGCGCAACACCAGCTTGGCGCACAGGTCGTAGAAGGCGATGAACGGCCGGGCCATTCGGATCCACAGGAGGTAGGGCGGGACGAGCAGCATGGCGGCCGACTCGGGACCGGCAATGGCGATGTTCTTGGGGACCATTTCGCCGAGCAGCACGTGCAGCACCACCACCACGGTGAGCGCGACGAGGAACGACACCGTGTGCAGTACGGCGTCCGGGACGCCCACCAGGTCGAAGACCGGCTCGAGTAGATGCGCCACCGCAGGCTCGCCGACTCGACCCAGCAGGATGGAGCACACGGTGATGCCGAGCTGCGCCCCGGCCAGCATCAGCGACAGGTTCTGCCCGGCCTGGATGACGGCGATCGCGCTGCGCTTGCCCTGTTCGGCGAGCGCCTCCAGCCGGTCGCGCCGCGCCGAGATCAACGCGAACTCCGCGGCGACGAAGAAGGCGTTGGCTCCCAGCAGCAGGACCGTCAGGAGCACGCCCCACAGATCACCCATCGGTGGGCTCCTCGTCCGGTGGCAACCTGACCAGCTTGATCAGGTCGATGCGCCGGCCGTCCATCCGTTCGACGGTGGCCTGCCATCGAATTGGGTGATCGGGCGCCGTGTCGGGGTCGAATTGCGTCAACGTCACCGCGTCGCCCTCGACGGGGATGTGGCCGAGTTCCTGGAGGACGAGGCCGCCGATGGTCTCGTACTCACCCTCGGGCGGCCGGAACGGGGTTTCCGTGTCGACCTCGTCGATGCGCATCAGTCCGGATACCTGCCAGCCGTTGCGCATCTCGACGACGTCGGGAGTCGCGTCGTCGTGCTCGTCTCTGACGTCACCGACGATCTCCTCGATGAGGTCCTCGATGGTCACCAGGCCCGCCGTGCCGCCGTATTCGTCGACGACCATCGCGGTCTGCAGCCCGCTGGCCCGCAGGTGCATCATCACGGCGTCCCCGTCCAGCGTGGACGGCACCTTGGGGGCCGACTGGGCCAGGCTCGCGAGCCGGGTGCGCGGTCGGTCGTCCCGGGCCACTTCGAATACCTGCTTGACGTGCACGATTCCGAT
>JAHFVB010000480.1 GCA_023264755.1 Mycobacterium sp.
GAGCAGTCGCTCGTCTTCGACCACCAGTACTCGCATCCCATCATGGTGCCCTCTCGCCCCGTTGGTTTCCCGTGAGGAGCCGCGGTACGGCGACGGGGATGCCACGCCCGAACGTGGCATCCCCGTCAGCTATCGGTTCAGAGCAGGCCGGGTCCCGGCAGCCCGAAACCGGCCCCGGGCAGTACGCCCAGGCCGGAGAGTGGGCCGCCGAATCCGCCGAGGCCCGGTCCGGGCAGGCCGACCCCTGGCCCGGGCAGTACGCCCAGGCCCGAGAGTGGGCCGCCGAATCCGCCGACGCCAGGTCCGGGTAGGCCGACACCCGCGCCGGGCAGTACGCCCAGGCCCGAGAGTGGGCCGCCGAATCCGCCGAGACCCGGTCCGGGCAGGATGCCCGGGCCAGGCGCGCCGAAGCCGAGGCCAGGACTAGCGCTCGCTACCCCCAGGGGTAGCACCACGGTCGCGGCCAAGCCGGCCAACGCGGCCGCTGCCCTTCGAAAGGTGCTGTGTTTGTTGGTCATCGGTAGTGCTCCATTCCTCGTCGGATCCCCCGCCCCGACAATGGTGCGAAATGGGCTGTTTGGGTGCCGTGAGGATGGCTCGGCGATCGTCAATGACGAGAGCCGAGCCCGGGAACGATGTCGTCGAGCCGGTAGCTCAGCGGTCGGTCGAGTTGGGCGTAGGTGCACGAGCGAGGTTCGCGGTCGGGGCGCCAGCGATTGAACTGGGCGGTGTGCCGGAAGCGGGCGCCTTCCATGTGGTCGTAGCGGACCTCCACCACCAACTCCGGCCGCAAGGGTACGAACGAGAGGTCCTTGCCCGCGTTCCTGCGGGAGCCGCCCTGGTACTTGGCGCTGGAGTGCTCCGTCACGTGGGCCGCCCAGTTCCACGGGTGCCCGTCGAAGGTCGTGACGAGCGGCTGCAACTCGGTGAACAGCTGCCGACGCTTGGCCATCGGGAAGGCCCCGATGACGCCGACGGAGGCGAGCGTGCGGTCTGGCTGGTACAGCCCGAGCAGCAACGAGCCGACCGCGTCGTCCCCCGACTTGTGCAAGCGATAGCCCGCCACCACGCAGTCGGCCGTGCGCTGGTGCTTGATCTTGAACATGACGCGCTTGTCCGGCTGGTAGGTCAGTGCCAACGGCTTCGCGATCACCCCGTCCAGCCCGGCGCCCTCGAACTCGGAGAACCAACGCTGCGCGGTGGCCTGGTCGGTGGTGGCCGGCGTGACGTGAAACGACGGTCCGCAACCGGCGAGCGCGTCGACGAGTGCGGCGCGGCGTTCGACGAACGGCCGACCGGTCAGGTCCGTGTCGCCGAGCGCAAGCAGGTCGAAGGCGATGAAGGAGGCGGGCGTCTTCGCCGCGAGCATCTGCACCCGGCTGGCGGCCGGGTGCAGGCGCAGTTGCAGGGCTTCGAAGTCCAGCCCGTGGGCTCCAGCGATGACGAGCTCGCCGTCGACGACGCAACGGGGTGGAAGCTCGGCCAGGGCTGCTGCGACGAGCTCGGGGAAGTAGCGGGTCATCGGCCGTTCGTTGCGGCTGCCGAATTCCACCTCGTCGCTGTCGCGGAAGCAGATGGATCGGAAGCCGTCCCACTTGGGCTCGTACGAGGCCTCCGGGGGGATCGCGGCGACCGATTTGGCCAACATCGGCGACACCGGCGGCATAACGGGCAACTCCACCGGTTCATTGTGGCCCGGCCGGGACCGAGCTCGACGCCGCGATGACTTTCCCGCGTTGGGCGGTCTACTCATTGGGTACGCCCAATGAGTCAGCTGATGGCGCTCGATGAATCAGGATGGTCAACGTGGAACTTCCGGTGCAACCGCCGCTCGACCCGATGCTGGCCAAGGCCGCGACCAAGGTGCCCGACGAGGCAGGGGTGTGGTCCTACGAGCCCAAGTGGGACGGCTTCCGGGCGCTGGTGTTCCGGGATGGCGACGAGGTGGTGCTGCAGTCACGCAACGGCAAGGAGTTGGGCCGCTACTTTCCGGAACTGCTCGACGCGCTGCGCGACGAACTGTCGCCGCGCTGTGTGCTCGACGGCGAGGTCGTCGTGCCCCGTGAGTTCGACGGACGAATCCGGTTGGACTGGGAGTCGTTGAGCCAGCGCATCCACCCCGCCGAATCGCGGGTGCGGATGCTGGCCGAGCAGACGCCTGCGCACTTCATCGGATTCGACGCGCTGGCCACCGCCGACCGCGCGCTGCTCGACGAGCCGTTCCGGGTGCGGCGCGTAGCGCTCACCGACGCGGTCGACGAGAAGCAGTGGTGCCACGTCACCGGCACCACCGAAGACCCGGAACTGGGGACGCACTGGCTGACCACGTTCGAGGGGGCGGGCTTGGACGGTGTCATCGCCAAGCGGCTCGACGGGCGATACCTGCCGGGCAAGCGCGAGATGATCAAGGTCAAGCACGCCCGCGACGCGGACTGCGTGGCGATCGGCTACCGCGTCCACAAGAGCGGGGAGGGTGTCGGTTCCATTCTGCTGGGGCTCTACCGCGCCGACGGCGAACTGCAGATGGTCGGAGGCGCCGCATCATTCAGCGTGAAGGATCGCATCAGGCTGCTGGCCGAACTGGAACCGTTGCGCGAGGGCGAGCAGGTCAACGACGGCGAGCCCAGCCGGTGGAACTCCGCGGCCGACAAGCGCTGGATACCCGTGCGCCCGGAGCGGGTCGCCGAGGTGGCCTACGACCAGATGGAAGGCAACACCGTGGCGGGCCGACGATTTCGCCACGCGGTGAAGTTCGTGCGTTGGCGCCCGGATCGCGACCCGACGAGTTGTACCTTCGACCAGCTCGACGTACCCCTGAACTACGACCTGTTCGACGTATTGGAGCACTGAAATGGCATCTCCTGCTGAGGAACTCGACGTCGATGGGGTCGCGGTTCGGCTGACCAGCCCGGACAAGGTGTACTTCCCCAAGCCTGGATACACCAAGCGCAACGTCGTCGACTACTACCTGTCGGTCGCGTCGGGACCGATGTTGGCCGCCCTGAAGGACCGACCTACCCACCTGCAGCGCTTCCCGGAAGGCATCGACGGCGAGGAGATCTACCAGAAGCGGGTGCCGGCCAAGCATCCCGACTACCTCGAGACGTGCACCGTGACGTTCCCGTCGGGCCGCACGGCGGATGCGCTGAAGGTGTCGCACCCGTCGGCGATCATCTGGGCGGCACAGATGGGCACGATCACGCTGCATCCCTGGCAGGTTCGGTGTCGGGACACCGAACATCCCGACGAGCTGCGGGTGGATCTGGACCCGCAGCCGGGAACCGACTTCCGCGACGCCGCCACCATCGCGGTGGACGTGCTCAAGCCGGTGCTCGACGAGCTCGGCCTGGTCGGCTATCCGAAGACCTCGGGCGGTCGGGGCGTGCACGTGTTCATCCGCATCAAGCCGGACTGGGACTTCGTCGCGGTACGACGGGCCGGCATTGCGCTGGCCCGCGAAGTCGAGCGGCGCGCTCCCGATGCGGTCACGACGTCGTGGTGGAAGGAGGAGCGCGGCGCCAGAATGTTCATCGACTACAACCAGAATGCCCGCGATCGGACGTTTGCATCGGCGTACTCGGTGCGACCCACCCCGATTGCGACGGTGTCCATGCCGTTGAGTTGGGCCGAGTTGAGCACCGCCGATCCGGACGACTACACCATTGCGACGGTTCCCGAGCTGGTGGCCAAGCGTGAAAACCCCTGGGCTGAAATGGATTCTGTCGCTCATTCGCTGGACTCTCTGCTCGAGCTGGTAGCGGCCGACGAGGAGCGCGGGCTCGGCGATCTGCCCTATCCTCCGAGCTACCCCAAGATGCCGGGCGAGCCGCCACGGGTCCAGCCCAGCAAGAAGGTGGAGGCGAATTGGGACGATCGGGGCAATCCGGTCTAGCGCTGATCGGCGCTCCCTGATTGCGGCGAAAGTGCGCTACGGGTGGCGATAAATCGGTGAAACGCGATGCAGTAGTGCCGGTGCGCGGCTAGCTTTGGAGAGATGGGGGATGGGTCGGTGCGGCGTCGGCGAAACCCGCTGTCGCCAAATGATCTTCGATACCGCGCCAAGG
>JAHFVB010000481.1 GCA_023264755.1 Mycobacterium sp.
GCGTGACGTCGAGACTGGGCGTCGGGACGCCATCGGCAAGAGTCACGTCGAGCACGTTGTAGGTGTTCATGCCGTCTTCGCCCGCACCGCGGCAGTACTGGACGGTGGCGATGTCTCCACGCTTGCCGATGACGCCCTCGGTCAGCAGGAAGCCTTGCGCGAGTTCGACGTCGGAGCCTGGCGTGCGCATGGTCACGCTGACTGCCGACCCGTTGACGCGGATCTCCAGGGGCTCCTCGACCGCGAGGGTCTCCGGCCGGACGGTCAGCGCGTCGGCGGTGAGATGGCTGGCCCTGCGGCGGGCCGTTACCCGGCCCATCAGTTCGCCGCCTCCAACCTGATGACGATCGCCTTGGACACCGGCGTATTCGACCTGGCGGCGGTGTGGTCCAGGGGAACGAGTGGGTTGGTCTCCGGGTAGTAGGCCGCCGCGTTGCCCACTGGCGTCGGGTACGGCACGATCAGGAAGTCCTTGGCGCGACGCTGCTCGACATGTCCTGCGGCGTCGGTGAATTCGGAGACCAGATCGACGCGCATGCCATCGGTGAAACCAAGTGCGGTGACGTCGGTGGGATTGACGAAGATGACGCGCCGGCCGCCCTTCACTCCGCGGTAGCGGTCGTCGAGGCCGTAGATGGTGGTGTTGTACTGATCGTGGCTGCGCAGTGTCTGCAGGATCAGCCGCCCCGGTGGCACGGGCACCCACTCCAGCGGGTTGACCGCGAAGTTGGCCTTGCCCGTCGTGGTGGGGAATTCGCGCGAGTCGCGGGGCGGGTGGGGGAGTTGGAATCCGTCGGGTTGGCGCACGCGGGTGTTGTAGTCGGTGCACCCGGGCACGACGTCGGCGATGGCATCGCGGATCAGGTCGTAGTCGGTCTTGAACCGGTTCCATGGCACCGGATGGTCCTCGCCGAGCAGAGTGCTGGCCAGTTCGCAGACGATGGCCACCTCGCTGCGCAAGTGCTCGCTGGGCGGATGGAGGCTGCCGCGCGAGAGGTGCACCATGGACATCGAATCCTCAACGGACACCAGCTGTTTGCCACCGGCCTGGATGTCGCGATCGGTACGGCCCAGGGTGGGTAGGATCAGCGCGGTGTGGCCGTGGACGACGTGGCTACGGTTGAGCTTGGTCGAGATCTGCACCGTCAGTGCGCAACTGCGCAACGCGGCCTCGGTGACGTCGGTATCGGGAGTGGCCGCCGCGAAGTTGCCGCCCATGCCGATGAACACCTTGGCGCGACCGTCACGCATCGCGCGGATCGCATCGACGGTGTCGTACCCGTGCTTGCGGGGACTGGCGATGCCGAACCGGGTGTCCAAGGCGGCCAGGAACGCCTCGGGCATCTTCTCCCAGATCCCCATCGTCCGGTCGCCCTGGACGTTGGAGTGACCCCGCACCGGGCATACCCCGGCCCCCGGCTTGCCCATCATGCCGCGCATCAGGAGCAGGTTGGTGGCCTCGCCGATGGTCGCCACCGCGTGCCGGTGTTGGGTCAAGCCCATCGCCCAGCAGAACACGGTGCGCTGCGAGGCGATCAGCATGCCCGCGACACGTTCCAGCTGTGTCCGGTCGATGCCCGTCGCCTCGGTGACGGTGTCGAAGTCGATTGTGCGGGTGCGCTTCTCGTACTCGTCGAAGCCGGCGCAGTGGTTCGCGATGAAGTCCCGGTCGAGTACGGTGCCGGGGGCGCGGTCGTCGGCCTCGAACAACAGCCGGCCCAGCCCCGCGAACAGCGCCATGTCGCCGCCGAGCCGGATCTGGACGAACTCGTCGGCGATCGGGATGCCGTGACCTATGACGCCGTGCACCTTCTGCGGATCCTTGAAGCGCATCAAGCCGGCTTCGGGTAGCGGATTGACCGCAATGATCTTGGCGCCGTTGGCCTTGGCCTTCTCGAGGATCGAGAGCATTCGGGGATGGTTGGTGCCGGGGTTCTGGCCGGCGATCAGGATGCAGTCGGCGTGCACCATGTCGTCGACGGTCACCGAACCCTTGCCGATGCCGATGGAATCACTCAAGGCGGTGCCCGAGGACTCGTGGCACATGTTCGAGCAGTCGGGCAGGTTGTTCGTGCCGAAGCTGCGCACCAGCAGTTGGTAGAGGAACGCGGCCTCGTTGCTGGTGCGGCCGGAGGTGTAGAAGCACGCCTCGTCGGGGTCGTCGAGCTGGTTGAGCTGCTCGGCGATCAACCGGTAGGCGTCGTCCCACTCGATGGGCCGATAGTGCGTGTCGCCGGGCGCGAGCACCATCGGATGGGTGAGCCGGCCCTGTTGGGACAGCCAGTACTCCGGCCGGTCGGCCAGGTCGCTGACCGAATGGCGCGCAAAGAACTCGGGAGTGACGCGGCGCTTGGTCGCTTCCTCGGCGACTGCCTTGGCGCCGTTCTCGCAGAACTCGGCCACCTTGCGGCCGCCGTGTTCCTCGGGCCACGCGCACCCGGGACAGTCGAACCCGTGCCGTTGGTTCAACCGGGTCAGCGCGGCTGCCGTGCGCACCGGGCCCATCTGCTCGAGTCCGCGCTGCAGCGACACCATGACGGCCTTGACGCCGGCGGCCTCGTGCTCGACTTCCGAGACCACCGCCGCATGCTCGTCGAAGCTCGCGTTGACGTCCCGGTCGGGGTGGTGGCGGGTGGGCATGGCTCCAGCCTAGAACTGCGCCTGAGGAGCGGGGCGACACCGAGGCCGGTAGGCCGTCCTACGCTCGTCGTCGCAAGCAGTCCAGCGCCGCGTACGGGGCCCGAGCTGACGCCTTCGTGCGCTCCTAGCTAACCGCATTCTGTCGTTGACGCGCGCGTAACAGTCCTGGAACAAGGCATTCCTAGTGTGGGCCGGTCGACGTCCCGCGAATCAGGAGCGGACGCACGCAGTGATAGGAACTCAATTGAGCGGAAATGCTGTCCGGCTGCAAGCGATCAACAACGTTGAGGCGTACGTGCCTCCGGCGATCAGCTTCGATCCGACCGAGGCTCCCGGCGAGATCTTCGGTGCCAACGTCTTCACGTTGGCCGAGATGCGACTTCGGTTGCCCAAGTCGGTCTACAAGTCCGTCGTCGCGACGATCGAGAAGGGGGCCAAGCTCGATCCCGCGATCGCCGACTCCGTCGCCTCGGTCATGAAGGACTGGGCGCTGAGCAAGGGTGCGACGCACTACGCACACGTCTTCTACCCGATGACCGGACTGACGGCCGAGAAGCACGACAGCTTCCTCGAGCCGGTCGGCGACGGTCAGACACTGGCCGAGTTCGCGGGCAAGACCCTGATCCAGGGCGAGCCCGACGCCTCAAGCTTCCCGTCGGGCGGCCTGCGCAGCACCTTCGAGGCCCGCGGTTACACCGGCTGGGACGTCACCAGCCCGGCCTACATCCTGGAGAACCCGAACGGCAACACGCTGTGCATCCCGACGGTGTTCGTCTCGATGACCGGTGAGGCGCTGGACTACAAGACCCCGCTGCTGCGCAGCCAGCAGGCGATGGGCGCCCAAGCCGAACGCATCCTGAAGCTGTTCGGGCACAAGGACTTCGACCACATCGTGTCGTTCTGCGGCCCGGAGCAGGAGTACTTCCTGGTCGACAGGCACTTCTTCCTGGCGCGCCCCGACCTGATCAACGCCGGCCGCACGCTGTTCGGTTCGAAGCCGCCCAAGGGGCAGGAATTCGACGACCACTACTTCGGCGCCATCCCCGATCGCGTACTCGCCTTCATGATGGATACCGAGCGCGAGCTCTTCAAGCTGGGCATCCCGGCCAAGACCCGGCACAACGAGGTCGCTCCGGGCCAGTTCGAGATCGCTCCGATGTTCGAGCGCGCCAACATCGCCGCCGACCATCAGCAGCTGCTGATGACCACGTTCAAGACGATCGCCAAGAAGCACGGCATGGAGTGTCTGTTCCACGAGAAGCCGTTCGCCGGCGTCAACGGGTCGGGCAAGCACGTGAACTTCTCGATGGGCAACGCTCAGTTCGGTAGCTTGCTGGTCCCCGGCGATACCCCGCACGAGAACGCACAGTTCCTGGTGTTCTGCGCCGCGGTCATCCGCGCGGTGCACAAGTTCGCCGGCCTG
>JAHFVB010000482.1:0-2192 GCA_023264755.1 Mycobacterium sp.
CACCAACGCGATGATGACGCGAGAGGCGACGGGGCTGGTCTTGGTAGTCACCGATGAATCCTCCACCAGGACAACGGGCCGCACCGATTCCGCTGATAATCCGGTGTGTCGAGTTTGCCTCGGCTACCGTATTTTCGCGTAGTCGAAAGGCGTCTAGCCCACCTTGGATGGAGCACTCTCGTGAAGGTTTCCACGATGACGACGATGAAGACGATGACGGCCAAGAGCATGACGGCCGGCGCTCTAGTGGCGGCGGGGCTGGCCTTGGGCTGCCCTTCTGCCTTCGCCGATCCCGGCGACTATGGCAGTCTGCCGGTCGACCCCAATGGGGTGACCGATTCGACGGCCTACGTCGCCGCGGCGCCGGTGCTGAACCCGAACGGTCAGCCTGGAGTGGAGACGGTGTTCACCCATCGCGACGGCAGCCGGACCATCACCGACACCATCCTCGTCCTGTCGGATCCCGCGGCGGCCACCGCGGCGCTCGCCGGCGCGACACCCGCAGTCGTCACCAGCATTCCGGGTGGGGGTAGCAAGCCGGCTCCGGTGGGCAGCGGAGGAACGATCATCACGGGCGCGTCCCCGGACGGCAAGCATTCGGTCACCGTCGTCCGATTCACCGAGGGCGGCACCGCGACCGTCATCGAATTCAGCGGTGCGGCAGGCGATCCCGTCCCGTCGGACCTGGCCCTCGACTACGCCAAGAAGCAGGACACTGCGCTCAAGGACGCCGGAGCCGTCTGATCAGCCCCGGCGCGGCCGGCGTCGGTTAGCAGGGGTAGCAGGACCACCCGCGCCAGCCGTCGCGCCAGAACCACCCTGGCCCGCAGCCCATGTCGCCGGTGGTGCCCCGGCAGTCGAGCGGCTGGATCGGGGCCGAGGGTTGCGTTTGCACGATGGGGCTCGGCGGGGTGGGCACGACGACTTGGGCGGCCTGCGCGAGCGGGCTCGTCGTCAACGCGCCCAGCGTCATTGCCGCTGCGGCCACGGTCATTCCGAATTTCCGCATGGGAGCTCTTTCTATTCGGCGACATCTCGAGGGCTACGAGATTACGCCGGATCAGCCCCGTAGCGGGGTCATTCGCCCTTGAAGTCTGGGGCCCTCTTGGCGAACATCGCGGTGATGCCCTCGGTCAGATCCTTGCTGGGCAGGAACGCCGAATTCCAGGCTGCCACGTACCGCAGGCTCGCCGACACCTGCGCGGTGCGCTGCTCGTCGAGCACGTCCTTGACGCCCTGAACGACCAGCGGCGGGTTGGCGGCGATCTCGGCGGCGGTGGCATGGGCGGCGGCCAGCGCGGCGTCGGCGTCCTCGTAGACGTCGTTGACCAGACCGATCTTCTCGGCCCGGGCAGCATCGATGTCCCGACCCGTCAGAGCCAGCTCCCGAAGGTGGCCGTCGGACAGGATCAGCGGAAGCCGGGCCAGGCTGCCGACATCGGCGACGATGGCCAGCTTGACCTCCCGCACGGAGAACTTCGCGTCCGCGCTGGCATACCGGATGTCGACCGCCGAGATCAGGTCGACGCCGCCGCCGATGCACCAACCGTGAATCGACGCGATGACCGGGGTGCGGCAATCCGCCACCGCAGTGATGGACTGCTGCATCGTGCGCAGCCGCGCGTGGAAGTCGGCGCGCGGCCGGGCCAACGCACCGTCGGCCAGCATCGGGCTCAGCAGGTCACCCATGGCCGGCAGGTCGAGGCCATAGCTGAAGTTCTTCCCCGAACCGGTGAGCACGATCGCCCGGACGTCGGGGTCGGCGTCGAGGGACTCGAAGGCCACCGGCAGCTCGGCCCAGAACGCCGGACCCATGGCGTTGCCCTTGCCAGGTCCGAGCAGGGTGACCCGAGCGACGTGGTCATCGACGTCGACGGCGAGGGATTCGTAGACAGTGCCCATGCCTGGAAGGCTAGCGGGGCGCCGAAGGCCGCCCAAAGAGGACCTCGCTGAGCACCGCGTCGGGCAGGAATCCGCAGGTCGCATCGGCCAGCGTCTTGGCGAGCTCGGAGTTGTCCGGGCCGAGTACCGAACCCTTCTGGCTAAGGATGGCTCCGATGACGGCCTGCTGGGTGGCCGCGTCGAGGCCGGAGTACTCCTTGCACGTCATGGTCAGCGAGTCGGCCGGGGCTGGCGCGCCCGGGGTCGACGGCGCCGGGGAGGACGGGCGGGCCAGCGAACTCGACGGTGGG
>JAHFVB010000482.1:2202-4062 GCA_023264755.1 Mycobacterium sp.
CGTCGTCGTGGGCCCCGGTTCGGTGGTCGAGGCCACCGTGCCGGTGGTGGTCTGACTGCAGCCGGCGAGCAGCCCGACCGCGATCAGGGCCGCGGCGGCAGTCCGGGCGTGCGCGCTCACCTGGGCAACGATATGCGCTAGACCCGTTCCAGGTAGAAGTACAGGTGCCGCGGCGATCCCGAGCTGACGTCGAGCGCGCCCTTGCCGTTCATGATTCCCATCACGGCGTTGTCGTCGACCTTCTTGAAGTGGTCGTGGACGGGTTGGCCGTCGTAGACCATCGTCGCCGTCACCTCGCCGCGGAACTCCTCGAGCCACAGGCTCGCTTCGCCCTTCATGGCCTCGACGTTGGAGAACTTGTTCCCCTCCGCGTCCAGGCACACCAGTGGCTTGGCGTCGGTGGCGGACGCGAACGTCTTGCCGAACCAGTTGAGCCGCTTCATGAACCCGTTGGCGCGGTGTCCGGTCGCGAACTCACCGCCCTTCCACTCGCCGATCATGAAGTCGATCGACGCCGGCTCCAACGTCGCCCAGAACGCGTCCAGCGCGGCGTCGGGGATCGTGTCGGTGCGGGCGGTCAGTTCGGCGAACGTCTGACGGGCGAGGCTCATTGGCGCGCTTTCCAGTCGGTGGCGAATTCGAGGAAGGCGTCGTTTTCGTGCGCGACGGAAACCGTGACGCGGACGCCGTCCTGACCGTAGGGCCGGACCAGCAGCCGATTGTCGGCCGCACTGTTGACGAAGTCGGCGGTCCGCTCGGCCAGCGGCAGCCAGACGAAGTTGGCCTGCGGCGGCGGGACGGTGAACCCGGCCGCCCGCAGGGCCTCCGTCACCCGGGTGCGCTCGGCGACGACGGCGTCGGTGCGGGCCAACAATTGGTCGGCGGCGTCGAGGGAGGCGATCGCGGCGGCCTGCGAGACGCTCGTCGCGGTGAACGGGACGTAGACCTTCCCGAGCGCGACGACGAGCTCGGGGTCGCCGACGGCGTACCCGATGCGCAATCCGGCCAGCCCGTACGCCTTCGAAAACGTGCGTAGGACGACGACGTTGGCGTGCTCGCGCACCAGCTGGAAGCTGTCGGGGGCCAGGCCGTCGCGGATGTACTCGACGTAGGCCTCGTCGATGGCGATCAGGATGTGCGGAGGCACCGCCGCGACGAACCGGGCGAGTGCCTCGGGGTCGACGACCGTGCTCGTCGGATTGTTCGGGTTGCAGATGAAGATCAACCGGGTCCGGTCGGTGACGGCGGCGAGCATGGCATCGAGGTCGTAGGCGTAGTCGCGCAGCGGCACCTGGACCGGCGTCGCCCCTGCGGTGCGGACCTGCAGCGGGTAGATCTCGAAGCTGCGCCAGCCGAACAGCACCTCGTCGCCGACGGTGCTGGTCAGCTGGATGAGCTGCTGGCACAGGCTGACCGACCCGGCGCCGACCGAGATGTGCTCGGGCGCGAAGTCGACGTACTTGGCGAGCCGCTCCTTGAGCTCGACGTACCCGTTGTCGGGGTACCGGTTGATCGACCCGGTCGCCTGTTCGATGGCCGCGCGCACGCTGGGCAGCGGGCCATCGACGGTTTCGTTGCTGGCGATCTTTATGGCGCCGGGGACCGTCCGGCCCGGGGTGTAAGCGGGCAGGTCAGCCAGCTCGGGGCGTAATCGGGCGGACACCCGAGACAGTCTAGGGGCGATTCGAGCGGGCTCCGAAGCTGCCTCGACCAACTGCTTTGCCATCCGCGGGCCGGGCTGTGTACGCTTCACCCTCGGCGGTCAGGCTTGGGTCCGGTACCCTCGGATCGTTCAGGAGGCGTGCCAGAGCGGCCGAATGGGACTCACTGCTAATGAGTTGTCCCTCTTAAAGGGGACCG
>JAHFVB010000094.1:0-10379 GCA_023264755.1 Mycobacterium sp.
AATCCCACTCGTACTGTCCACCGGCATGCACGTAGACATCGGCCAGCCCCTGCACGACGGATGCGACCTTGGCCCCCGCCGATCCCATTTCCACCAGCACGCCGTTCAACGCATCGAACACGGCGAGCGCGACCGCGGGCGGGCGGGTTCGGGACACGACGATGCGCGGGGTCGACGGCGCGGCGGGCGGGGCGGCCACGTCCGGCGTGACCAGCGTGACGCCCTGCGCGGGAAGCGCGACGGCACCAGCGACCAGCTCGCCGGACTGCCACAGTGCCACGTGTACGGCCCAGTCGGAGCGTCCCAGCTCCGAGAACTCTCGGGTCCCGTCGAGCGGATCGACGATCCACACCCGGTCCGCCGTGAGCCGCCCGGTGTTGGCCCGCTCCGCTGCGGAGGCCTCCTCGGATAGCACCGCATCGTCGGGTCGTGCCGCGGCCAGCTCGTCCATCAGGTAGACGTGGGAGCGCTTGTCTCCCTCGGCTTTCCGCTCTTCTGCGGTGGCACCGGCCAGCTCTCGGCGCACGTCGAGGAGCAGTTCGCCGGCCTGCGCTGCCAGCGCACCGGCGAGCTGGTGATCGTTCATCGCTTGGCGTCGATCAAGTCGATCACCTGTCGGGCCAGCTCCTCGACCGACTGTTCCGGGGTGAGCCGCAGATCGGGGTTCTTGGGCCGCTGGTACGGACTGTCGATGCCGGTGAAGTGCGTGATCTCCCCGGCTCGCGCTTTGGCGTAGAGCCCCTTGGGGTCTCGGCGCTCGCAGTCCTCCAGCGGGGTATCGCAGAACACTTCGAAGAAGTCGTAACCCTGGTCGTCGTGCACCTTGCGAGCCAACGCGCGGTGCTCCTCCAGCGGGCTGATGGCGGGCACCAACACGATCTGGCCCGAGTCGGCGAGCAGAGTCGCGATGTAGGCCAACCTGCGCAGGTTCTCCGCCCGATCGTCCATCGAGAAGCCGAGGTCCGCGTTGAGCCCGTGGCGCAGATTATCCCCGTCGAGAACGTATGCGGGACGCCCACTTTCGAGCAACTTCTGTTCGACCAGCATGGCGATGGAGGACTTGCCCGACCCGGACAGCCCGGTGAACCAGACCGTGCTGCCTCGCGACAGTCGGTCCTTCGCCGTAACCAGGTTCTGATGCTTGATCGCATTGGGACTCGCCGCCCGCGCCGCTGCGGGAGTGGTGTCGCGCACCATGCCCGCGGCCACGGTCCCGTTGGTATCGGGGTCGATCAGGATGAACGATCCGGTCGCGGCGTTGCGGGAGTACTCGTCGAGCAGCAGCGGCACCTGGGTGCGGAGCGTGACTCGCCCGAGTTCGTTGAGCTTCAACGCCGTTGCGCTCTTGTCGCGGTGCAGCGTGTTGACGTCGAGCCGGTAGTCCAGCGCCGACACCCTGGCCCTGGTGGTCCTGGTGGTGTGCTTGATGACGTAGTCCCGACCGGGCTCCAACGCTGCATCGTCGGACATCCAACACACCGTGGCGTCGAAGTCCTGCGTGGCGTGCGGTTGGTTGTTCGCCCTGGCGATCATGTCACCGCGCGAGATGTCGATGTCGTCGGCCAGGCTGATCGCGACGGCCATCGGCGGGAAAGCCTCGGTGACCGGTCCACTGGGCCCCTCGATTGCGGTGATGCGACTGGTCTTTCCACCGGGGAGCACGACGATCTCGTCGCCGGGCCGCATGACCCCGCTGGCCACCGTGCCCGCATAGCTGCGGTGGTCGGCATGTTCGTGGGTCTGCGGCCGAATGACGTATTGCACCGGGAACCGCACGTCGACCAGGTTGCGGTCGCCCGCGATGTAGACGTCTTCGAGGTGCGCCAGCAGCGCGGGACCCTCGTACCACGGCGTCACGTCGGACTTGGTGACCACGTTGTCGCCGTTGAGCGCCGACAGCGGAATCGTCGTCACGTCCTGCACGTCGAGCCGGGCGGCGAACTCGTGGAAGTCGTCGCGGATCTTCTCGAACCGCGTCCGATCCCAGTTCACCAAGTCCATCTTGTTGACCGCGAGCACCAGGTGGCGGATGCCCAGCAGCGAGGCCAGGAACGCGTGCCGGCGCGATTGCTCGAGCAGCCCGTGGCGCGCGTCGACCAGCACGATGGCCAGCTGCGCGGTGGACGTACCCGTCACCATGTTGCGGGTGTACTGCGTGTGGCCAGGAGTGTCGGCGATGATGAACTTGCGCCGCGGCGTGGCGAAGTAGCGGTACGCAACGTCGATCGTGATGCCCTGCTCGCGCTCGGCACGCAAGCCGTCGGTCACCAGGGCCAGGTCGGTGTAGTCGTTTCCGCGTTCCTTCGACGTGCGTTCCACCGACGCCAGCTGGTCCTCCATGACCGCCTTGGAGTCGTAGAGCAGCCGGCCGATCAGCGTCGACTTGCCGTCATCCACCGAACCCGCGGTGGCGATGCGAAGCAACGTAGCCATCAGTTCACTCTCTTCTTCGCGCAAGCCATCACATCACCCGTCGCTTCGCTCGCCCCGACCATCAGAAGTAGCCCTCACGCTTGCGGTCTTCCATGCCTGCTTCGGAGATGCGATCGTCGGCGCGCGTCGCTCCGCGTTCCGTCAGCCGCGAAACGGCAGTCTCGGCAATCACTTCGGCCACCGTGCTGGCCACCGATTCGACGCAACCGGTGCAGGTGACGTCGCCGACGGTGCGGAACCGCACGGTCTTCTCGATGACCTGCTCGTCCTTGCGCGGCTGAAGGTACTTGTGCACGGCCAGGTACATGCCGTCGCGCAGGAACACCTTGCGCTGGTGCGCGTAGTAGATGGACGGCAGTTTGATCTTCTCGGCGCCGATGTAGGACCAGATGTCGAACTCGGTCCAGTTCGACAGCGGGAACACTCGGATGTGCTCGCCCTTGTGGTGACGCCCGTTGTACAGGTTCCACAGTTCGGGGCGCTGCGCCTTGGGGTCCCACTGGCCGAACTCGTCGCGGAAGCTGAAGACCCGCTCCTTCGCGCGGGCCTTCTCCTCGTCGCGACGCGCGCCTCCGAAGGCCGCATCGAACTTGTTCTCGCGGATGGCGCGCAACAGCGTGAAGGTCTGCATCGGGTTGCGCGACGGGATGGTCTCCACCACCCGCCCGGCGTCGATGTCGTCCTGCACCTTGGCCACCACCAGGCGTACTCCGCTTTCGGCGACCATCTCGTCGCGCACCTGGAGCACCTCGTCGAAGTTGTGGCCGGTGTCGACGTGCATCACCGGGAAGGGCAACCGACCCGGGCGGAACGCCTTGAGCGCCAGATGCAGCATCACGATGGAGTCCTTGCCGCCGGAGAACAGCAGTACCGGCTTCTCGAACTCGGCCGCGACCTCGCGGATGATGTGGATGGCCTCGGCCTCCAGCGACCTCAGATGGCTGAGCTCGTACTTGCCCGTTGCCTGGTCCAGCTCGACCGTCGCCGTCATGACTTCCTCTTTAAGTTGGTAGAGTTAGCCAGATTTACAATCATGACCAGCAATTTACGGCGCAGGTCGGGCGCTGTCAACGAACCAGGCCTTACGTTATGGTGTGCAACGCAATAAATGTCGTTCGGATAGGCGGCTGGACATGACGAGTGCGAGCTCCGTCCTTGGCCGGCCGCGCGATCCAGCCAAGGACGTCGCAGTGCTGCGAGCCACCCGCGAGCTGCTGGTCGAGGTCGGATATCAGGGCGCCACGGTGGTGGCCATCGCCCGCCGCGCGGGGGTCGGAGCCCCCACCATCTATCGCCGCTGGCCCACCAAGGAGGCATTGGTGGAGGAGGCCGCCTTCGGCCATCCTCAACCGGCCCCGCTGCCAGCGCCCACCGGTGCGCTGCACGCCGACCTGCACGCCTGGGTGTCGACGTTCCTCGACTTCTTCGCCGACCCCGCGGTCCGGGCGGCCCTTCCGGGCCTGCTCACGGCATATCACCACGACGAGGCGGTCTACGAACGGTTGGTCCTGCGCTCCGAGGTCGACGTGCGCCGGCAATTGGTCGAGCTGTTGGCGGCCGCGCGACCTGGTGTGCCGCACGACCCGGCCGACGCCGACACCGTATTCGACTTCCTGGTCGGCATCACCGTCGCACGGGCCATGACCCGCGGACTCACCGATCGAACCGCGTTCTGCGAGCGGACCGCCCGCGCGCTGACGGTCCTGGCCGGCGGCTGACCCCAAGCCGCGATTTCGGCGTGCTGAGGCGCGCTCAGCACGCCGAAATCGCTAGGGGGGTGGCGGCGGGTTAGGCCTTCGACTGCAGGTCGTAGACCGTTGCCCCGCCGACGTCGAGCTTCTTGAAGTGCTGCTCCACCCAGGTGGATATCTCGCCGGCCGTACCCGTGTTGCGATGCCCCGGCGGGCCGCCGCGGCCCGAGTCGGCCAGGAAGTACCGCACCTGACCGGTGGCGACGTACTGCTGGAACTGCGCCAGCGTCGGCGACGGGTCGGAGCCGCCGAAGCCACCGATGGCCATGAGCGAGGCGCCCGTGTCGAGTTCCAGACCGCTCACCGACATCGAGCTGATTCCGGCTGCGGCCCAACGGTTGTCGACACCCTTGAGCAGTGCCTGCAGCTGCGGGTTGTCCGCATTGCGGCCCGGTCCGCCAAAGCCGCCGGGCCCACCCTTGCCGAAGCCGCCCGGCTGCTGCGGTCCCGACATGGTGCCGGGCCCTTCGTGCGCGCTGGTGGCGTTGTAGATCGAGAACGCCGTCGGACCGCCCAGCCCGACCAGCGCCGCCGCGATCGCCATGGCAGCCGTCGCACGACCGAGCCGGTGTGCCCGCACCGCGAGCAACACGGCGAGCCCGATCGCGCCGACGAGCACCACCCACCGCACCGCCGGCCACCACTCGGGAGTTCGGTTCAGCAGCAGGAAGGACCACCCGCCCGTGGCGACGAGCATCCCGGCGAGCACCAGCCGCGCCGCCCAGGAGTTCCTGCGTTTGACCAACTGCGCCACCGAGATCCCGACCACTGCGGCGACCGCGGGGGCGAGCGCGACGTTGTAGTACGGGTGCACGATGCCGGCCATGAAGCTGAACACCGCGCCCGTCACCAGGAGCCAACCGCCCCAGAGCAACAGACCCGCCCTGACCCGGTCGGTCCGCGGGGCGCGCCAGGTCAGCCACAATCCGACGACCAACCCGATGAGCGCCGCCGGCAACAGCCACGACGCCTCGACCCCCATCGACGGTCCGAACAGGCGCGTGGGGCCGGGGCTGCCACCGAAGAACAGGTTCATGCCACCGGGGCCTCCGGGGCCACCATGACCGCCCGGCCCCCCACCCGGTCCGCCGCCTTCGTTACCCGCGATCCGCTCGATGCCGTTGTAGCCGAACGCCAACTGCAACAGGTTGTTGTCGGTCGAGCCTGCGATGTAGGGCCGCGAGCCCGCCGGCCACAGGCTGACGAGTGCGACGTACCAGCCGGCCGACACGATCATCGTCAGGCCGCCGATCAACAAGGCGCCCAAACGTTTCCACCACCCGAACGGTGCCGCGACCAGGACGGCGAGCGCGAGGCCCGGCATGACGAGGAAGGCCTGAAGCATCTTGGTCAGGAACGCGAATCCGAGCACCACACCGGTCAACGCCATCCACGTCGACATGCGCCGGGCGCTGTCGGATTCGATGGCGCGCACTGTGCAGTAGGCCGCCACCACCAGCAGGAGCACCAGCAGCGCATCGGGATTGTTGAAGCGGAACATCAGCGTCGCCACCGGAGTCAGGGCAAGCGCCGCCCCCGCGATCAGTCCGGCCACGGCACCGCTGGTCCGCCGGACGGTGAAGTAGAGCACCGCGACGGCGGCGACCCCCATCAACGCCTCGGGCAGCAGCATCGTGAACGGATGGAATCCGAACAACCTGCCGGAGGCGCCCATCACCCACATCGCGGCGGGCGGCTTGTCCACGGTGATCGCGTTCCCCGCATCCAACGACCCGAACAGCCAGGCCTTCCAGTCCTGCGTGCCGGCCTGGACCGCGGCAGCGTAGTAACCGTTCGCCCAGCCCGAGGAACCCAGCCCCCACAGGTAGAGCACCGCGGTTCCGGCCAGCAGCGCCCAGAAGGCGGGGCGCGTCCAACGCGGATCCGACGGGCTCGCTTCGTCCCCGACGTCGTCCGTCCGGACGCCGTCGACGGTCCCGTCAACAGTCAGTGTCACGGTGGTTCTTCCTCAGTGCTCGGAAAGTGCTCGGAAAGTGCTCGGAAAGTGCTCGCAAAGTGCTCGGTCGGTACCTCGGTAGGTACTCGGTAGGTCAGCGGTCGCGACGGGGGTGGAAGACCCACCCGCGCAGCAGGACGAAGCGGACCGCGGTGGCCAGCAGGTTGGCCAGCACCAGCACGGACAGTTCGATCAGACGGTGCGGTTGGGCGACGAAGGCGTGCAGCCCCGCCAGCGCTCCGCTGGTGATGGCCAGTGCGATCGCGAAGACGATCAGCCCCTCGACGTGGTGGCGGGCCGCCTTGGCTCCGCCGGTGCGGCCGAAGGTGAAGCGGCGGTTGGCCGCGGTGTTGGCGACCGCGGTGACCAGCAGCGCCACCAGGTTTGCCGCCTGCGCCCCCATCCAGCCGTGCATCAGCATGAACAGCACGAGATAGGCCAGCGTCGAAGCGACGCCGATCGCCCCGAACCGGACCACCTGTCGGAAGAGCGAGTTCGGCGCGGCCGAGATCGGGGCGGGCGCCAATTGGGCTGCAATCGCATGCACCGGAATCGAACCGCTGGCGAAGCCGCGGAGCAGCCGGCCGACACCCTTGAGGTCGGCAGCGGCGGTGGCGATGATGTCGACTCGGCTGTCCGGATCGTCGACCCAGTCGACGGGCACCTCGTGGATGCGCAGCCCGCTGCGCTCGGCCAGCACCAGCAGTTCGGTGTCGAAGAACCAGCCGGTATCGCTGACGTGGGGCAGCAGGCGCTGGGCGACGTCGGCGCGGATGGCCTTGAATCCGCACTGGGCGTCGGAGAACTTGGCCTGCAGCGTCGACTTGAGGATCAGGTTGTAGCAGCGCGAGATGAACTCGCGCTTGGCGCCGCGCACCACCCGGGAGCCGCGGCCGAGCCGCGTCCCGATGGCCAGGTCGGAGTGCCCGGAGATCAGCGGCGCGACCAGGGGGGCCAGCGCGGCCAGATCGGTGGACAGGTCGACGTCCATGTAGGCCAGCACCTGAGCATCGGAGTCGGCCCAGACCTGATGCAACGCGCGGCCGCGCCCCTTCTGCTCGAGCCGCACCACCCGGACGTCGCTGAGTTCGGCGGCAAGCCCGGCGGCGATGACGGGCGTGTCGTCGATGCTGGCGTTGTCGGCGATGGTGATGCGGACCGGGTAGGGGAAGTTCTCGCGTAGGTGGCGATGCAGTCGATGGATCGAATCGGCGAGGGCGGCTTGCTCGTTGTAGACGGGCACCACGACGTCGAGCACGGGCACGCCGAGCTCACGGGCGACGAGGGCCGCATTGGGCCGGGATTCGAAACGCGCCGCAGGGATGGGCGCCAGGGCGAGGTCGGTCATGCTGTCCATCCTCGGATCGGCGAGTGTGTTGGCCGTTTGCAGAAGCTATGCACCGGCTATGAGTTCTTCGGCGGTGCGGTCAGGTCGTAGACGACGACCCCGTCGACGCGCTTGGACGGGAAGGTGGCCTGCACCCATTTGGCGATGTCATCCGCCTCGTGGCTGCCGCTGGCGTGGCCGAAGGGGCCGCCGATCGTCGACCGCCCGCGCAGGAAGTAGTGAATCCGCTTGGCGGCGACGTCGGACGTGAACTGCGCGAGCGTCGGCGCCGGGTCGGTGCCGTTGAACCCGCCGACGGCCATCACCGGCGCGCCCGATCCGAGCTGGTAGCCCGCCGCATTGTTCGAGCCCACGACGGCGGCGGTCCACCGGTAGCCGTCCGCGCCGTCGGCCAGCAGCTTGGTCAACTCGGGGCCGGGCTTCGGGGAGTCGAGCAACCCGCCGCCGAACCCGCCGAAGTTCCCGCCGCCGTGGCTGGGCCCGACCGAGGGGATGGCTCCCCCGTGCTCGGCCGCGGCGGTGGCCACGGAATAGGCCACCGGCGCGCACAGCGCGGCCGCGATGGCCAGCCCGGCGGTCGCCGAGGCGACGGGCCGAGGCAACCGGCCCACGACGAGCAGCAGCACCGCGGCCCCCACTCCCCCGACGGCCACCACCGCACGCAACCATGGCAGCCATTCGCCGTGGCGGGACAGCAGGACCGCGGCCAGGGCGGCCGTGACGAGCATCGTGACGGACATTGCCGCCGCGGCCCGCACGTCAGTTCGGTTGCGCCACAGCAGCACCGCGCCGATTCCGACGCACGCCGCGACCGCGGGGGCGAGCGCGACCGTGTAGTACTGGTGGACGATGCCCTTGGCATAGCTGAACACGACCGCCGTCACCACCAGCCAGCCGCCCCAGAGGATCAGGGCAGCCCTGGTCGGATCCGCGCGTGGCGCCCGCCGCGTGAGGAGCAGTCCCGCCACCAGGCACACCACGGCTGCGGGCAACAGCCACGCGATGTAGTCGCCCATGCCGCTGCCCAGCAGCCGATCCCACCCGACGTCGAAGTTCATGTTGCCGAGTCCGCCGGGTTCGTCGCCGGTGAGCCGGCCGAAACCGTTGTAGCCCAGCGCCAATTCGACGATGCTGTCGTTCTGCGATCCGCCGATGTACGGACGTGCCGAGGCCGGCCACAGCTCGACGAGCAACAGGTACCAACCCGCGGAGGCCACGAACGCACCCAACGCTCCGACCAACCGCACCAGCCGCGTCCGCAACGGCGGGGCCGCGCAGCTCAGATAGGCCAGCGCGAAGCCGGGCAACACCAGCAACGCCTGCAGCATCTTGGCCAGGAACCCGAACCCGACCGCGGCGCCCGCGGCGACCAACCACCAACGGCTGCTGTCCCTTTCGCACGCACGCTGTACGCAGTACGCGCCGGCGACGAGCATCAGCACCAGCAGCGCGTCGGGGTTGTTGAAGCGGAACATCAGCGCAGCTACCGGCGTGAACGCGAACACCAGTCCGGCGAGCAGGGCCGCCGCCGGTCCGCCGGCCCGGCGCACGGCGGCGTACAGCAGCGCGACGGCGGCCGCCCCCTCCAGAGCCTGCGGAGCCAGCACGCTCCACGAGTTCAGTCCGAACAGCCGCACCGAGAGGTCCATCACCCACAGCGCCGCAGGCGTTTTGTCGACGGTGATGGCGTTGCCGGCATCGCTCGACCCGAACAGCATGGCCGTCCAGTTGTCGGCCCCAGCCTGGGCGGCTGCCGAGTAGAAGGCGTTGGCCCAACCACTGGCGGACAGATTCCACAGGTAGAGCACGGCCGTCGTGACCAGCAGCGCGCCGAAGCCCAACCATTCGCGCCGGGACCGCGTCGTCGCGGCGCCGGGCTGGGTATCGGCCACGGATTGCGCGCGCGGCATAACGGCAGTCATCTCGCTCATTCTCGGGCGCGCCGCTAGGCGGTGGTCTTGACCGCACTGTGGGTCGGCTGTGAACTGCCGGGGAGCGTGACGACGAACGCCGTGCGACCGGGCCTGCTCTCGACCGAGATCGTCCCGTCGTGGGCCTTGACCACCGCCGCGACGATCGCCAGTCCGAGCCCGGTGCTGCCGCCCACTCCCGGCGTCGCCGCCGGGGCGGCGCCGCGGCGCGCCCGCGACGAGTCGCCCCTGGCGAATCGCTCGAAGACCTCCGGGCGCAGCGTTTCGGGAATGCCGGGCCCGTCGTCGGCGACGGTGAGCACCACCGCGCCCGTGTCGTCCCTGGTCAGCGACGTCGTCACCGTCGTCCCGGGGTGGGTGTGCGTACGGGCGTTGGTGAGCAGATTCGCCAGCACCTGATGCAGACGTGCGTCATCGCCAGTGACCAACACCGGCTCGTCGGGCAGTTCGAGCAACCACTGGTGGTCAGGTCCGGCGACATGGGCGTCGCTGACCGTGTCGACGACCAACCGGGACAAGTCCACCGATTCGCGGGCCAACGGCCTGCCCTCGTCGAGCCGGGCCAGCAACAGCATGTCCTCCACCAGGCGCGTCATGCGTGCGGTCTCGGACTCGACGCGGCTCATCGCGTGCGCGACGTCGTCGGGCAGTTCGGCGCGTTTGCGTTGGGCCAGCTCGGTGTAACCCCGAATCGCCGCCAACGGCGTGCGCAACTCGTGGCTGGCATCGGAGACGAATTGGCGCACGCGGGTCTCGCTGGCCTGCCGCGCCGACAGCGCGCCGGCGATGCGGTCCAGCATGCGGTTGAGCGCGGACCCCAATTGGCCGATCTCGGTGTGAGCGCTCGCGGGGTCCACCTTCACGATGTGGCTGGGCAGTCGCACCTCACCCTTGTCCAGCTCACGGTCGGCGACGTCGCGGGCGGCCGCGGAAACCCTTGACAGCGGCGCGAGTTGGCG